>CAZEZQ010000015.1:0-17822 GCA_964516245.1 uncultured bacterium
GTTTTCATACAACTTGATTAATTTGTTGGTTTGTAAATCTTCCAATAATTCTTGAATATCAATTTGGCAACTATCTTGGTCTACATCAAATTCATTAACAATGGATTGAACTAAATCATGAAGATTAGTAGGTTGTTGGATCGATTCCCAGATACTGGTACCTACGCTATTTAATTCATAATAAGTTCCTTCATCCATATGAAGAATTACAGTTCGATCACCAATTCTGGATGAAATTTGATTTGGATTTACAACAATTGTACTATTATCCTTTATCATTAACGAAAAATCTCCTATTACTAAAATCCACTAGTGTTAATTTTTACTATTTTCAATAACTAAAAATCTACAATAGCAGGTTTTATACCAATTTTAATACTTGACAAAACATGTAATATTATCCAATAAACATTGTGATCTTTTGTAACATTTCATTAGTTTCTTTTGTCTATTGTATTAGGAATTTTATATCCTCAAACTCTTCAATGACACATATGATAAAACTTTTCAAATTACATATTAATTTTTTATCAAAATTATTAAAAATATGCCGGTTTTATCTGTCTTTAATCGAATATTTTAAAAATATATATTAATACGATTTGTTATATAGATGAAAAATTTCATTTTGGTTTGGATTGGAAAATAAATTTAATCATAAAAATTCCAGGTGAGAATTTTTAGTGGGAGTATTTATAAAAATTAATTGATAGAGTTGCTTTATAGTTGCTTTGAAATGATGATTATTTTCAATCAAAAAGGGCAGTCAGAATAACTGCCCTTGTAACGATTTGTATGATTCAAATTTCTTATTTCACCCCCAACTGTTTCTTGAGCCATGCTGTAGTAACCGATTTTGGGCGTGTGATGGGACGTCCCACGGCACGCGCTAAAATGTTTTGTGCGCAGATGCCTAGCGCGCGGGATACACTAAAGAGCACGGTGTATACCGAAATCTCGCTGAGACCGTAATGATAAAGTACAGAACCTGATACAGCATCCACATTGGGCCAGGGATTTTTGATTTTTTCAATTTGCATGAGCACTTTGGGGACCACTTCATACAGGTCGGCAACCATGGCAAAGACCTCGTCATCCTTGCAATGCTCCTGGCCGAATTCAAATATGGCTTCAAATCGGGGATCGGCGACTCGCAGAACGGCGTGTCCGTAACCTGGAATGACTAAGCCTTTATTGAGTGTATCCCACGTGTATTGTTCAAGTTGTTCCTGTGTGGGTTTGCCGCCAAATTCTTCGCGCACGCTAAGAATCCAGCGCAGGCATTCTTGATTGGCCAAACCGTGCAGAGGACCTGCCAAACCATTCAATCCAGCCGATAGGGCGTAATAAGGATCAGAAAGGGCTGAGCCTACAGTTCGGGCAGTGAAGGCGCTTACGTTGCCGCCTTCATGGTCTGAATGAAGTACCATATAAAGTCGCATCAGTTTTTTCAGATCACCATTCGGGTCTGGCAGGCCCAGCATGTGGGCGTAATCGGCTGCCCAATCGAGCGAATGGTCGGTTTCGATTAAATCTCCTTTTTTGTAACGAATTCTGTACACCGCCGCTGCTATGGCGGGCAACTTGGCGATGATATCCAAACAGTCTTCAAGGGCAAATTCCCATAATTCTTCTTTGGGATGACCCTCATGGTGCATTTTGGAAAATTTAGATTCTTGTTGCATGACCAATATGGCCGTGTTGAACATAGCCATCGGGTGTGATTCATAAGGCATAGCTCGCAATACATTATTGACATACTCTGGAACTTGATTGCGGCTCTTTAAGTCGGTTTGAAAATCTGCCAGATCTTCTGGAGTGGGCATCTCGCCGGTTAACAAAAGCCAAAACACTTCTTCTGGCAGATTGTTTTTTAATTCTTTGATTGGTTTGCCTCGAATAATCAATCCAGAATCCGGGTCCACCTCTGAGGTATCACAAATAAGTCCTTTTACCCCCCGAAGTCCACCGAACAACTGCTTGACGGTTACTTCCGAGATGACATGATCTCCGTATTCATTAATAATATTTAGGCGTTCTTCCCGCGCTTTTGGAACTTGTTGTGCTAATCTTTCTTTCAAAGTTGGCATGCTTGATCCTCCATTTGATGTCTTCTCGAAAGTTCCCTCATTCGAATCGATCTTAAATCAATGTTGAGGGATGTAGAATTGTTGTGTTTCTACTGTAAGAAAGGATATACACTTTTCCTTTTTTCCACAGATGAATCCAAACGATTAGGATGTATCTTGCAATCCATTCATTTGAATCAATTAATGGTTCCCCCTCCAATTGGCAATTCAATTTATTATGAGACAAATTGGACTTAAATCGTATAAAAAACCAGGTCCAATGACAAGGGATTGCAGCAGATATTTAAAGATAGATATGAACTCTAAAACTGATAATAATGATTATCCTCCTTTGACCCTTCCAAAACTGAGAAAATTGACTAATATGACTAGACAAATCAAATTTCTTGGATATTTTATTTGTTTCTTAGAGGGATGGCGCGATGCATCCCGATAAACATCTTTCCTTGTTGATTCAACGAACGAATCCATCACCAGAATGGAACAATTTTATTAGAAATTGAAGGATTAGGTAGTAATGGCTCAATTCTCTTCTACTGAAAAAACTGCAGTTCAAACGGCTCCGCCAATGGAAGAACCCGAACGTATTAGTTTAGTAAAAAGCCTCCCATTCATTACTATGCATCTTATACCCTTATTGGTTTTTTTCGTGGGTGTGAGTTGGTTTGCCGTGTTCTTTTGTGTATTGATGTATGCCATTCGCATGTTCGGCATTACTGGTGGTTATCACCGTTATTTTTCCCATCGCACCTACAAAACATCCCGTTTTTTCCAATTTTGCTTGGCATGGTTGGGATGTTCGTCGGCTCAAATGGGACCGCTGTGGTGGGCGGCTCATCATCGCCACCATCATCGCCATTCAGATACAGACAAAGATTTGCATCCACCCAGACTTAAAGGATTCTTATGGTCTCATGTGGGGTGGATCATGTCCCGCAAGAACCAAAAAACCAATTTGCAAGCGGTGCGCGATTGGTTAAAGTTTCCAGAACTCAAATTTTTAGATGATTTTCACCTGCTGCCGCCGTTTTTGCTGGCAGTGAGTATCTTCTTTCTTGGAGTGGGTCTGGATCGATGGGCTCCCTGGTTGGGCACCAATGGAATGCAATTGTTAATCTGGGGCTTTTTTGTTAGCACCATGATACTCTACCATATGACCTTTACCATCAATTCACTCGCGCATGTGATCGGAACCCAGCGTTTTGATACCGGTGACGATAGCCGCAACAATTTATTCTTGGCTCTGATGACATTGGGCGAAGGCTGGCACAATAATCATCACAAATATCCTCATTCCGAACAGCAAGGATTCTTCTGGTACGAAGTGGATATCAGCCATTACATGCTGAAGTTCTTTTCCTGGTTCGGCTTGGTGTGGGATATCAAAACACCTCCTAAAGAAATTTACGAACAGTATACGTGAGAATCATTGCAAGAAATGGTATTGCAAAACCCCTCTGATCGCCGGAGGGGTTTTGTTAATTTTTTGGGACCCTGTTATGTTACTAGAATTTTGGAAGTGGAGATTCAGTGGAAATATAGTGTTCCTTAACCACTTTTTCACTCATGATACCCATAGAAAAATAAATTTGCATAAGATCATCCAAGTTCATTTCAATGGCTTGAACACTATCTTTGGGTACAAATACAATTCCTCCTGACATGGGAACGGGAGATGTGGGGATATAAACCGCAAAACAATCCTGGCCACGAAATCGAAAGACTTTTTTGGAAGAAAGCAACCCCAAAAAACCACCACCACTCATCTGTCCAAATTCACAATACACCACACTCATGCCTTTCATTTCATTATCTTGATCTTTCTTAAACATAGAGACCACTTGAGAAACAGGGCGGAAAACATCGCCAAAAATAGGGATTCTACTAAATAAATTTACAAAGACTTTTTCCAATTGATGCAAAGCAACATATTTCAGCATGACCCCGATGATCCAAATAAACGCAAGCAATAACAGCAATCCAAGCAAATAGGCCGACCATTCATCGGTAACAAATTGAAGACCGACCTTCTGTAAAAACTGTCCGATAGAACTATTGGCTCCAATCCATTTGTGAATCACATTGCCCAACCAAATCATGATGGCAATCGTAATGGCTATGGGAAGCAAAGCAAAAAATCCGGTTACAAATGACGATACGATTCCGTGTCTCCAAATCCAAGTCAAAATTCCTTTCATAATAAGTCCTTCCTAATTTCCAGGTTTAGTTGGTTCACTCCATTGTGAAATCAAGTTTGTTTGCATATCCGTAAAATACATGGAATCAATCATGAAATGGATCCAAAATGTAGATTCAAGAAACATCTATTGAATGAACGAAAATTCATTGTACTTGGAATACTCTGTTTCAATTCAATATGAATTACTCAAAAATCCCAATCTTTTTTGAAACACAAGTTTTCACTATTTCAAATTATTTTATGATACGAAATTTTGTATTGGAGTATAGTATGAAAAATCCATTATTATTGTTGGTTAAGATCACCTCACTCGTCTTGGCGATCTGTATCATCAAGAAACACAAAGTGTAGGGTGGGCTTTAGCCCACCAACGAAGCGTATGCATAACCAATTAGAATCTTGTAACTTATATCAAGGTGTTTTATAACAGGAGGGCGAGGCTCCCGCCGAGCCGGTTTGATTGAACGACTTCTGAATTACGTAAATAGTATGCATAACCAATTAAATCTCTGGACTTCTATCAAGGTGTTTCATATGTGCGTAAGGTTATGTTTGACTCATCCGTGATCGATTTTTATGGCAATCAAACTTTAGTAGTGCTCTATCTGAATGCCAAAAAATATGAAGAAATGTTGTTTTATGTCAAAGAATTTTCTCAATAGTAGCTGCTTTGTTTATCTCGTTATATGTATTTCATTCCAAATTAAAGTTTACTCTCAGGAACAACCATCAGGAGAAATAAACGGAGTCACCTATACTGTCAAAATAACAGGAATAAAAAAAATTGTATTAATTAACCAGACTAAACCCTCGGCTATGCCGAGGGTCCAATCTATGCAATGCAGGTAAGTGAGTGAATAAAATATACCTCCAAGTAGACCATGTCCACTTGGTGTTGTCTATACCGCCGAAATATTCAGTATAAGAGGTGGTGGGAGTTCTAGAAAGGTAGCTCTCCATAAAAATATTCGACAAGCATACTGCATTGAAAAGAGGTATTGGGGAAGACATTTCTGGGCACGAGGATACTGTATCAGTATGGTTGGACTGAATGAGGAGCAAATCAGGAAATATGTGAAATGTCAGTTGAAGATATGCCAAGCCATGGAACAAACCAAGTTATGATAGAATAAAGACCCTTTTAGGGTCACCTACAAGCCACCCCTTTTAGGGGTGGTTGTTGACTGAATCTATTCATTGAATCCACATGCAATAGCCCTAAGGTCCTTTGCGTCCTTTAGGTTCTTTTTGTCCTTTCAGAACTCACAATTTTCAATGTCATCGACCTCTATTGTTTGGTTTTTTCGGATTATCGATTGTTTACTCTTCAGGTCTCTGGCCTAAGATAGAAATCGTATCTCCAACCTGCAATCGATGAATCCATTGATAGAACAATTCAGGGAAAAACCGGCCTTGCCATTTTTGGTAATGCAGATAGTGGGTAGGGGCCTCCATGGTTTGGCGGATTGCCAGTATGTGAAATCCTGCTTGTTCCAAGGTTTGCCGTAAAGTCTGGCGGCTAAAAAAGTGTAAATGTTCTTTGGATTCCAACCAGCCATTGCCCACCAGATAATGCGGCAAACTGTCAGCACAGGGGGTTTTAACAACGATCAAACCACCGGACTGTAGGCGCTTGTAACATTGACACAACAATGCAATTGGATCGGATACATGCTCGATAACATCCAATAGAGTGATGAGATGAAATGATTCCTCTTGTGGGATATCTTCAATCATCCCTTCTTTTAAGTTCAATCCCAATAGCTTCCCGTACTGAACTGCATCGCTGTCTAAATCCACACCTTGAGCGTTCCACCCACACGTTTGCATGGCCAAAACCGCCCGGCCGGCCGAACATCCCACATCTAGATACCGCTTATCCTTGTCCAAAGATGCATCCCATGTTTGCCAATCAAATTGCCCGCCCCAATCAGCAATATCGTGATAAAGAGGTAAATCACGGCAATCTTTTTCATCTGCATTGAGCAGGTTTTCTGTCTCTTCTTTGTAGCGGCGCTGCAGGGTGTGTTCGCTGCGTTCTTCGCTTACATACAGTTGCCGTATCTCCTCTGACTCCGGAATGGGTGTTACCGAAATCATTCCACATTGAGGGCAGCGCGCGCGCAGCCAGCCGGTTTGTGAATCCCGCCAAAGTGCTTTTCTCGATGCATGCGAGTTGCATAAGAAGCAAATGTCTTGTTTCGATTCATCGATTCGATTGATGGTATTGGCATCAAACCATTCGGGTGAATGCATAGCATCCAAAATGGGTTGCCCATCGATCAATACAGTGTTTTCTTGCGCCATTTGTTCTGCAGCGCTTTGAAAAAAACTGCTGATAGCCGCCATCCCATCTTTGGCCTCAATGCGGACAAAATAGGGAAGTGCTTGTTTTGCTTTTCCAATTTCCATGGCGATCAAACCCAAAGTGAGAGAGGCGTTATCTCCCAGTTCCGCATAATGTTCTTTATAAATATGGGCTGCATCACCGAATTGCTGCAAATTGGCCAAACAAGCAGCCTTCATGGCTATCGGCCACGGCTGTTTGATGTCAGATGTCTCCGATGCATCAAGCAATTCCTGCCAGTTTCCCATATCAAATAGGGTCAAGCACCAGCCATAGAATGCTTCCCAATCATTCTTATCAATACTTAATGCGGTTTCATACCATGAACGTTCCTGATTAAATTGAGGATCATAGGCGTCACGCGTGTGGCGGCATTGCTGTCCCAATCGCCGGGGCCATTCCGCTGAGGTTCCATCGCTTGCATGGGCAGCCTCGGCCAGTAGGCGGGCACCGCGCCAACGGCTTTGCATCTCCAATCGATTGATGGTGCGGCGAAAAAAAGGCTGCCATAGAAATTTTGGCACATACTTAAGCAGGATGTAAAAATGTTGAATCCACCCTATATCTTGAATCTCTTTGTAATCGTCCAAGCGTTGAGCAGCCAAAAGAGCCAAGTCCAGTGCACCGGTTTGCCGTGCCCCATTGAGCAGTTGATGCATCCGCTCACGGGTTAAGTTGGGTTGTTCTAACAAGCGTGCTGCTGATTGCCGTGCCCGCTCTATGTCTCCTTGCATCCATGCAAGGTTGAATTGCAGCCATTCCAATTCGTTATGAATTCCAGGCGCGTCGGCAGCCGGTTGCAGTGTTTGAATGGCCTCCTCAAACCGTTTGTGAATGCAAAGCAAGTTGGATAGGTGATACCGGGCTTCTAGGTCTTGTGGATATTGATCAATCGCCTCTTTCAGCAAAGATTCTGCGCGGGCCAACTCATGCTTTTGAAAACATTTTTTTGCCTCATTCACCAATGAATTTGTCATAAGAATTAATGTAGAATTGCTTGCTGTGAATTTCAAAATAAACTTGAAGTCAAACTTAAATCCAACTAGCGAAACAGGAACTTCGGCAAAATCACCACCCATTGATATGAATCAATTCTTTCACCGGCAAGCGGGTCTTTATCTGTTCGCTGTCATCTGCATAACCTACCGGAATCACAACCGGAACGATATGAGACGATGGGATCCCCAGGGCTTTTCGCACCCAGGTTTCGTCGAATCCTTCCATCGGAACGGTCGACAATCCCGCCGCTGTGGCCGACAACATAAACACCATGGCTGCCAGCATCACTTGTTTGGAGAGCCAATAACGCTTTTCGACCGCAGGCATACTGGGTACAGGAGAGAAAGGACGCATGAAAGGCGGCGCAATCTTTTTCCATATCCAGCCGATGCCACTCGGCCCTTGTTCGAAACCAAGCGGGATGTACTTGCGCAAAAATTTTTCGTATCCTTCATTCATCGCTCCCGCTTCTTTCTCTTGTGCGACAATCTTTTCAAAGTGGTTTTCTACTACACGTTTGTCACCGCTGAATACTACGGTGGCGGGAGCTTCCAGGATTTGTTTTTGATTCATACAGGCCGGATGCAACTTGGCTTTCAGCTCTTCGTCGGTCACAATAATAAAGTGAGCCGGTTGCAGGTTGTACCCACTTGGAGCCCAATGAGCGATATCCAAAAGGCGCTCGAGTAAACCTTCCGGTAGTGGATCCGGCTTAAAATGGCGCACCGAACGGCGGCGTTTGGCCAGTTCTTCAAATTGATCCAAATTCATTGCTTTCGCCTTCGTTCAAAATTTCTACACGGTTTAGCGCAAAGCGATACTTCCAAGGCTGGACGAATGCTTCCACTTAAAGTACCTATTATTGTATGAAAGTTTCTATCATCATACCCGCATACAACGAAGCCGAATCGATTGCTGAATGTGTTTGCACTGCGAAAAATGCCTGTGAACAAGCCAATCTGACAGAATTTGAAATTCTGGTCGTCGACGATGCCTCAACCGATGAAACTCATACGCTTGCAGAACAGTCAGGAGCCCGGGTGGTTTCATCAGGAAAACGCAACATCGGTGCAACGCGGAATATTGGGGCGGCACAAGCGGCAAGTGAATATCTGATTTTTGTGGATGCGGATACCTATATCAATTCCACTCTGGTGAATGCCACAATAAAAGCGTTTGAAGACGGCGTTATTTGTGGTGGCGCCCGTCTGCGCTGGAGCGGAAAAGTTTCATGGAAGTCGGAACTTCTCATTCGCTTGTGGAACTGGGTGGCGAAAACGTTTTTTCTACCGGCCGGTTCCTACTTGTTTGTAAAAAAAGACTGTTTTGATGGGGTGGGTGGATTTGATGAACGCTATTACGCTACTGAAGAAATTCAACTGGCCAAAGCCATGAAGCGCCTGGGCAAAGTGAAAATTCTCAGGGAAACCTACACCACTTCACCCCGCAAAATGCATCAATTTTCTTTCAAAGAGCATTGGGATTTCTTTCGAATTTTTATCCGCAATCCTCGTTCGGCTGTGACCAATCGAGAGAATCTTGATCTTTGGTATACCCGCCGTGATTCATAAACCGTGTTTCTTTGTAAACAGGTTATAATGTTTTGTCATTATGAAGAAATCTTTCACGGTACGTAATCTTGTAGTGATTCTTGGCGATCAATTGGATCTGCAATCCAATGCTTTGACTGGGTTTGATCCATCCATGGATGCCGTTTGGATGGCGGAAGTTTCTGAAGAATCGACTCATGTCTGGTCACACAAAGCACGCATTGCAATCTTCCTCTCTGCGATGCGGCACTTTCGAAAGGCTTTGGAAGAAAAAGGATTCAAGGTTATTTATTATAAACTGGATGATAAAAGCACAAAGAACTCCCTATCAGAACAACTCAAATCCACCTGCAAAAATTTCAAACCACAAAAAATATTCTTCACTGAGCCTGGTGAATGGCGCCTGCGAGAATCATTGTTGAAAACAGCAGAAGAATTAGGGATCGAGCAACAAATTCATTCTGACCGCTTATTCTTATGTACGCATGAAGAATTTGTTGAATATGCCAAGGGACGAAAACAACTACGTCTGGAATACTTTTACCGCGACATGCGTAAAAAACACGATGTCTTAATGAATGCTTCCAAGCCTGTTGGCGGACAATGGAACTTTGACCAAGACAATCGCCAAACGTTCGGCAAAGAAGGCCCCCAAAACCTTCTTAAACCATACCATTTCAAGCCAGATGAAATTACTCAAGAAGTGATTGATTTGGTCAAACACAAATTCAAAACTCATCCTGGAAGCCTGGATCATTTCGATTGGCCTGTGACCCATAAACAAGCCAAACAGGCATTAAACCATTTCATCAAACACACACTCCCTCATTTCGGCAATTACCAAGATGCCTTATGGACAGGCGAACCGTTTCTCTTTCATTCCCGCCTTTCAACTGCCTTGAACTTAAAACTTCTTGATCCTCTTGAGGTCATTCATGCAGCCGAAAAGACCTATCATGATGGAGATGCGCCGCTGAATGCTGTGGAAGGCTTTATTCGCCAGATTCTTGGTTGGCGGGAATATGTGCGGGGAGTGTATTGGCTTTTGATGCCCAATTATCTCGAACGAAATTATCTGCAAGCCAATGAAGACCTTCCAGGTTTTTATTGGAATGGCGAAACTGATTGTTTCTGTTTGAAAGAAACAATTACCCAAACGTTAAAATTTGGCTATGCCCATCACATTCAGCGGTTGATGATTACAGGGCTCTTTGCCTTACTGTATGGAGTTCATCCAAGGCAGGTGCATGAATGGTATTTGGCCGTATATGTCGATGCGGTGGAATGGGTTGAACTACCCAATACTCTGGGTATGTCGCAGTTTGCCGATGGCGAAGTGATGGCTTCAAAACCATATGCTGCCAGTGGAAAGTACATTCAACGGATGAGCAATTACTGTTCTCATTGCCGCTTCAATCCGGCTGAAGCCATCGGTGAGAATGCCTGCCCGTTTACTACCTTGTATTGGGATTTTCTCGCCCGCCATCGAAAAACCTTGCATAAAAACCGACGCATGCAAATGCAACTGAAGAACTTGGATCGCAAGTCCGGTCTGGAAGTCAAAGCCATTCGCAACCAAGCGGAACAATTACGAAAATGGGTCCGAAAAGATACTTGAAAGGTAGAATCATGAAATTCAGCGCAGAAGAAATTCAACTGGCCAAAGAATTCAAACAATATGGCCTCAATTGGACACCCACAGTAGGCAATTATATGTATGACGAGCATGGCTTGATCGAAGTTCCATCCCCGTTTCAAGAAAAGGTCTACTTTATTTTGGATTTAAAGCACTTCCTGCGACATTCGGGGACCATCGAAAATCTTCGCGACAAAATGATCTGGCTCCCGCAATGGGAAGACGCACGTATGACTCTTAAGCAACTTGGCGTCGGCAACGAATCTATCATCGAAACCTTGCAAATGCAAAAAGGGCTCGAAACCGGTAGCGAACGATTGGTTCTTTACAAACTGATTCACTCAGAATTGTCTGAATGTGCGTAATATCAATTTTTATGAACTTGCTTACAACGTCGGTTTCTTTTTGGGTGCCCCCTTTTTTTTATGCCGGATAATCTCCCCTTCGACCATATAGATCACATCTTCAGCCACGTTAGTAGCCATATCGCCCAACCGTTCCAAATGTCGTGCGATGGAACCGTAATTCATGAGGGTTTTGCTGTTTTCCGGCATTTTTTGCAAATACTCGTGAATCAATGCATCATACTCTTCACGCAACTCATCAACTTCATCATCTTTCTCACACACTGTGCGGGCCAAATTTGAATCGGCATTGACCAAAGAATCCAGGCACATCTTCACCATCAGTTGAGCTTTTTCCGCCATTGTTGGAAAATCTATTGGGATATCGATCGGTTCATGTGTGGACAAATAGATGACCCGTTTGGCGATATGCGCTGCCAAATCCCCCATACGTTCCAAATCATTGTTCATCTTCATTACAGCAATTACATACCGCAAATCGGCTGCTACAGGTTGGTGAAGCGCCAATATCTTCAAGCACTCTTCTTCTACTTCCACTTCCATCTCATCAATTCTCTTGTCTGCTTCTATAACCGCTTGCGCCAGTGTTTCATCCCTTTCCACCAATGCTTTGATGGCTTTCGCAATCGAATCTTCAATCACGGCGCCCATCGTAAGCAATTTTTTCTTCAAATGATCAATTTCGCGGTGTAATAACATAGACATGAAATTGTCTCTCCAACTAAATTGGTTCTTTTGGTTTTTTGTGGTGCAAAAAAACGGTAAAGAATTGATGAACACAATATGTGTTCATGGCTAGAATTTTATCTTAATTATTTGAAATTTATAATTGTTTCACCGAAGAACAATTGCCTCTGCCCTGAGAAATGAAATCTCACAAGATATGCTTTAGAAACTCACAATGGATTGTATGGCGATTTAGCCGTACCGGCCGGTAATATAATCTTCGGTTTCTTTCAAATGGGGGGTTGAAAAAATCTCTGCAGTGGGCCCGCATTCAATCAACCGCCCTAAATACATAAACGCCGTATAATCGCTCACTCGTGAGGCCTGCTGCATGTTGTGCGTAACGATCAAAATCGAATATTCTCCTTTTAAGTCATGAATCAAAGATTCGATTTTGTCAGTAGCAATCGGGTCCAATGCTGAACAGGGTTCATCCATCAAAAGCACTTCCGGTTCGGCAGCGATTGCCCGGGCAATGCACAGTCTCTGTTGTTGTCCACCCGAAAGACCCAGCCCGCTGCTGTTCAAACGGTCTTTGACTTCATCCCACAACGCGGCGCCTTGCAGACTTCTTTTACAAACCTCATTCAACACACTGCTGTTCCGTTCTCCATCAATCCGCATTGAATAAATCACGTTTTCAAACACACTCATTGGGAATGGGTTGGATTTTTGAAACACCATCCCCATCTGCTTGCGTAATTCAATAACATCCCTATGGGGATCATAGATTGATTCGCCATTGAGAAAAATATCACCCTCAATTTGTACATGATCGATTAGATCATTCAAGCGGTTCACCGACCGTAACAAGGTGGATTTCCCACATCCGGATGGACCAATCAAAGCGGTGACTTTTCCTTTCGGCACTTTCATCTGGATATTGAACAATGCTTGCGTCTCACCGTACCAAAGAGAAAAATCTTGTATATCCAAAATGCTTTCGGCTTCCAGAACTTCATCATGAATATCTGCTTGAATCGGTCGGCCTTCCTGAATGGCCGCCTGAATCCCATCATTCCTTTGATCTTTTTTCCCAGGAGGTGAAGGCATGGTTGGATCTACGTTGATCATCGACATAAAGCCTCATTGTTTGTGCGCTAAAAATGAATTGAAAGAAATTGCTTTCGCAAACGTGAACGCAGCCAGATGGCTGTGATATTTAAAAGAGCAATGATTGTAATCAATAAAAATGTCGTAGTATACACCATCGGTTTTGCCGCTTCACTATTTTGGCTCTGAAAACCCAGATCGTAAATATGAAACCCAAGATGCATAAAACTACGCTCGAGATGAAAGTAGGGAAAAAATCCGTCAATAGGCAGTTCTGGCGCTAATTTGACGGCTCCCACAAGCATCAAAGGTGCTACCTCGCCCGCTCCGCGTGCCATCGACAATATCGCTCCCGTCATGATTCCCGGCATCGCTCGGGGAAGAACAATTCGTTGTATGGTTTGCCATTTGCTGGCCCCACAGGCATAAGACCCCTCACGCATAGAATTGGGCACGGCGGCCAATGCCTCCTCTGTGGCTACGATCACCACCGGCAGTGTTAACAGCGACAATGTGAGCGATGCCCATAAAATTCCACCTGTTCCATACGTTGGGCTTGGCAATTTGGCATAGAAAAACAATTCATCAATGGTGGTGCCCACGATATAACAGAAAAATCCCAGCCCAAATACGCCAAACACAATGCTGGGCACTCCCGCCAAATTGTTGATAGCAATGCGCACGCTGCTGACTACTGGTCCGGCTTTGGCATATTCCCGCATATACAAGGCTGCCAAGACACCGAATGGAACCACGGCTACTGTCATCAACAAAGTCATCACCACGGTTCCGAATATCGCAGGAAACACCCCACCTTCACTATTGGCTTCCCGCGGTTCAGCAACCAAAAACTCATACCATCTTGATAGGTATACGCCAACCTTATCCAAAATCGACAATTGATTGGCAGGATATGCGCGAACAATTTGATCCAAGGTGATTTTGGATTCCGTCCCGTCTGCCGTGCTTAACACCATTTCATAACGCCAATTTTCTTCGTTCAATTGTTGGATGGATTCATTAATGCTTTCACTTTCATTGCTTGCCCAGCGTTGAATTTCGGCATAGTTATTTTTCGCTTGTCGGTAAGCCTGCGAATCTTCTCCAAAATCAATGGCCGCCCTTTTCAAATCTAACCGCGCCTCTTCCAATCGATGGTTGACCACTCCAAGATCATGATTTTCCAATTCTTTCCGTTTGTGCCACCGTTGGCGCACCTCATCATGATAGTTTAAAAACGTTTCCCATGTTTTTCTGAGAGTGGATGCGACTACCTCTCCATCAATTTCGAATCGTTCGGGAAATCCATAAAAACGTCCCCATTCCAGTCGTTCGATTACCAACGCCCATTCAGGGAATGTCTCTGATTCTACCTGTGGGTCGTTTACCCACTGAAAATGGGTGTTGGTCAATTCAAAATTCCCCGTCCGCAAGAGTCTCCGGCGCTCGGTTCTTTCAGCCGCCAGCAGAGGAGATTGTTGTTCTGTATCTCCTGGAATATACCAATCTGTTCGAGTCACTTCACCCATATACACATCAGTATTGGTGGTATGAATTTGCAATACAGGAATCGGCCAGAATGTGCTGGCCCCTTGAACGATCAGCAATCCCACTAAACCTGCAATCATTAACAAACAAAGCACAAGTGCCCCACCAGTTAACCAGAGCATCGGTTCACCATAAGCCAATTGTGAATGAAAGTTGATCGGCTTTTTCCCCTGTGTGTTTTTCCGCCTCTTGTTTTCTTGCCGGCGGTATGAGGGATCAGAATAAGGCGTTAACAATGGGTTTTTTGATTCTTTCATAATTGATAAGACCGTTTTCGAAATTGAATTCGTACAATTTCGGCAATGGTGTTGATCACAAATGTCATAATGAAAAGCGTTAAAGCCGCTAGAAATAAGGTTCTGTAATGAGTACTGTTCTGCACGGCTTCGGGCAATTCTACGGCAATATTGGCAGACAGGGTTCGAAATCCGTTGAATATATTCCAGTCCATGATCGGCGTGTTGCCTGCGGCCATCAATACAATCATGGTCTCTCCCACAGCACGGCCCAAACCAATCATCGATGCCGAAAACAAACCACTCATGGCAGTTGGAATGATTATGCGTATCGCAGTTTGCCAGGGTGTAGCGCCGCAACCCAGCGAAGCAGAACGCAATTGTTCAGGCACGCTAGACAATGCATCATCGGCAATGGTGTAAATTATGGGAATAATGGCGAATCCCATCACAAAACCCACCACCATCGAATTTCTCTGTACATACGTCCCTACAAACATTCCCCGCGGGTCAAACCCCAATCCACTAAACAATTGGGCTGCGAACCAAGCCAATCCCAAAGTGATCACACAGCACAGAAGAAATTTAACCAGGTTCAAAACCGCGTATTGAATGGGGAGTCTCCTTTGAAACAGGGAACCAATAAAAGGATTAACGAAACGGTGGGTAAATGCAACAGTGGCTATTGCGCTAAGCGGAAACAGGAACATCATCCATGCTCCAAAACCCGTGCCAATCTGTCCATCCAGCCAGTTTTTGATGTTGCCCGCAAACAATTGCCTTTCGACCCAGGGGCCAAGCACAATCGTCAACTGAAAAGCAACCGGCAGGGTCAACAAGACAAACAACAATCTCCAATGGGATGACAGCCTGCGGATTCGCTGAGGTAACAATTGCCATATATGTCCTCCCAATAGAATCACAAATGGGATGAGCACAATCGATAGTAACCCCGTAGTAATATATTTTTCGATAAAAGGCGCAAACACCAATGCAGCCAAAAATCCCAAAACTACACTCGGCAAACTGGCCATCATTTCGATCATTGGTTTGATAACCGCTTTCGCTCGCGGGTGCAAAAA
Organism: uncultured bacterium; assembly: GCA_964516245.1. Lineage (GTDB taxonomy): Bacteria > Hinthialibacterota > Hinthialibacteria > Hinthialibacterales > Hinthialibacteraceae > CAZEZQ01. The sequence continues at coordinate 15,833 of CAZEZQ010000015.1, forward strand.
CTCACTTGTGAACAATGCCGCCAGCATAGCGATGGGCCATCCGAATAACATCGAATAAAAAGTCGCTTTGATCGTTCCAAAGATCAGCGGCATCAATCCCAATTTCGGTTCAAACTCATCCGTCCCGCTTGAAGATTGCCACACATGCATTGGTTCAGAATACCCTTCATACCACACGGGGAGAAAAATCGTGGAAAAACTGGCCTCGGGATGCTGGGGATTCATCAACCAATGAAACATGCGCTGATTGGAAAACGCCAATAATCCATTATCTTTTGGAGCAATTTTCAGCGCGTGAATGGCAGAAGAATTGCCGGTTTGCACTTCACCGATTTTCGTTTCACCGGTGATGTTATAAATCTGAATCAATCCATTGGCAAATCCAACCGCTAACATGCGGGTGCGGGATGATGCGGCGAAAGATTGCACTGCGCTCCCACTAGGTTCAAATTGGTGCGCCGCTGCCAAGACGGCTCCATCTGGTGTTTGGGCATTTTCTGGTTTGATCGGGAACCAGGCGGTAAACCCTCCTTCTGAATCTCCCACAACCAATGTCGTTTTGCCCAAAAGAAACATCATTTGAGTAACTTCTACACCGTCCGATGGTATCAAATCCACTCTTTCAGCAATTTGAACTTGATCGAATTCCCGGCTATCAAATCGAATCAAATTCCCGTCGGACCAAACCAAATAAATCTGATTGCCAAGCCCTGAAATTTTCAAAAAAGCCGGTTTTTCCCGTGTTGTCGGCGACTCGAAAGGCACTTCATACGAGTTTGTGTTCAAGGTTACTTCACTGGTTAAAAAATTTTGCCGGCCCACCGCCTCAAGCACGAACAATCGATTTTCACTGTCCAAAGCGGCAATGGTGTATCCGTGTTCTTTTTTAATATGCCCCAATAATTGAATCTCGTTCTCACTAGGCAATGTGAGCGGCTCTTGCATTACGGCTTGAATCCGGTCCCAACGATATTGCTCTTCTGGTGTTCGGATGAGCAAGCCGCCTTGATAGGGGATGGCAGTGTTGTTTTGAAATAAATCCAATGTTTCTTGAGTAAGAGTGTCTGGAGAAAGAAATTGATTTTCTAAAACAATGGCACCCGGTAGAATGGTGCCGTCAGAAAAACCCAATATAAATTGATCTTTTGCATTCGAAAATGAATACGCCGTTAAAGTCTTGTTTTCAAAAAGCGATTCTTGATTGAGAGATGTACCTGTTTTCAGTTGAAACGTATGCAAGTCGCCATTAGGAAAAAGCGACCATCCCAGTTGTTGAAATTCATCGATTCCAATACGAATGGGAAGTGCCTGAGACGTTTCTTTCTCTGCTGTTACTGTATTGGTGAATTGAATATCGGCTGGCAAAAATAGGGGAAATGCCACCCATAACAGAAACAGACATACCATCAACACCGCGATGATTGTACCGATTCCACCAATGGTGATGATGTATTTTGAAACGTAATCTGCAATGATGACAGATAACTTTGTAGTTCGCTTTCGTTGTCGGCCTTTGTAGACTCTGTCTGAATTCATTCTATTCGTAGCCCGTAGTGTGAAATTTCGCCATTCTTCTCCCTGATGAATGGGGGATCCGCCGTAGAGGATAGGATGGTGTTACAAACTCAATATCATTTAACTTAATGATTTTGTTGTTAGGAGCAACCCACCCGCCACGGCGGGCTATATCAATAAGAAACACGAATGTAGGGTGGGCTTTAGCCCACCAACGAAGCGTATGCATAACTATTTAGAACCTCAGAACTTATACAAGGTGTTTCATACGAGGAGGGCGAGGCTCCCGCCGAGCCGGTTTGATTGAACGACTTCTGATTTACGTAAATAGTATGCATAACCATTTAGAATTTTAGAACTTGCATCAAGTTTTTCATAAGAGCACCCCACCCGCCCTGGCGAGCTATATCAACAAGAAACGAAAGTACTTCAATAATGTTTGCTCAACAATCCCCTCGCCCTCTGGGAGAGGGAT
>CAZEZQ010000016.1:0-14665 GCA_964516245.1 uncultured bacterium
TCTTCGGGCAGCGGCGGCAGGTCTTCGGTGGGTGCGGCGGCGGTTTGGGCGGTGCTGGCGGTTTAAACCAAGGAACTGTCACCGTGAAGTACGGTGAAATTATTTATGACGCCGTATTTGGAGATTTGATAGACTACAACGTTCATTTTATTCAAGTTCCCCAAGATGCCATTGGCGTTCATTATTTTGACGATGGAACGAATGGAGACGAAGTGCCATACGATGGTGTACCCAGCAACATTACCATCAATCGCGACACGTTTTTAGGTCCTTTTTCTATTAAATACAAAAAACAATTGAAGAATGCTGTTGAAGTGGCTAACCAAATGGGCGCACTTAATTTTTACGATATGGATGTCGTTTCTGAAACGGCTGATTCCAACATCCCTTATTTAACAGAAACTCGCGAGCAAATGGATGGTTGGCTGGATGAATTGCGTTCCCGTTTGGCCCAATTTGAAGGGTACAATGACGAGCGATATGTGAAATCGGTGGATCCCACATTGATTGAAGCGCAAGAAGGGGCTGGGGCTTTTGGTGGTGGAGGTGGATTTGCAGGACCGGGCGGTTCAATACAACTGCCTGATTTGCCTCCGCCTCCAGGATTGCCACAATTTAATATCCGTGGTGAGCGGACTGACGAAGGGGCAGAGGGTGGCGGACAAGCAGCTCAACCTCAACAGGGAGGGCAAACTCCCGAATCGGGCCCCTTCAGGCCGATTAATCAAGCCCAACAATCGATTGGCGCTTTAGAAGCCCAAAATGCGTTGTCTCCATGATGCAGGTGGTGATCTGTGCTTATTTGGGAAATTGTGGATGAGACATTTGTAAGCAAAACAATTGATATTGCAAGCGGGCAAGATGTGCGTACCCGCTTTCTCTATCTTTGATTTTATTACCAACCTATAAGATTGCATTGGTGATACGAGAGATATGGCAACTTGGACTCCGAAGGAACAAGAAGAAATTGAATACCGGATCAAAATTGTGAAATCCTTTTTAGAGCAGTGGGAACGAATGGATGAACTGGTGCAAAAAGCTTTTCGTCAGAAAGAAGTGACGGGTGATGAGGAAGAAGAGTTTTTAAAACTCAAATCTCAACTCGCGAGACGGCACCAGTATATAATGGAGTATTTGGGCAAGGAATATGTTCGTCCTGAACCGATCACTCCATTTCTCTCCAGCACGGTAACACTGGACAATATGAAAGATATCCATTTTGATTTTTTTAAGAAACTGCGGCTTCAATGGCACGCAACTATGCTGCAGCTCAATGAGGCTTTGGGTTATCTAATGACTCATCTGGAACTTCAAGTTCCTCTCGAAGATTAACGAAATTGAGTGGCTGATGGTAACATAAGCGATTTGATTTTGGGTCTGGGGAACTCAAACTGAGGAGAGGCTTTACACAATGACTTGGTTAAAAAAACAATTGACATGGACTTGGCTAAAAACACATTTGACGCGGCGAAACAAAAATCGTTTTTCTGTACTGAGCATTCTATTGATTGCTCTATTGTTGATGGCCGGCTGCGCCAAACGCGAGGCGCAAAAAGAGTTGGAGGGGGCTCAACAGGCGAAGCAAGAAGCGCAAAACGCGCAAGCGCCTGTGTATACTCCAGATGAGTTTAACGATGCTGACCGCTTGCTCTCATTGGCCCAGTCTCAATTTGATGGCGGAGAATACGAACAAGCCATATCGACGGCACAACAGGCCGCAGCGCGATTTAACGACGCCATTAACGGTGTCGAACCGGTGAGAGAGCGGGTTCAGCAAGAGTGGGATGAAATCGATTCTCTCATTACAGAAGCGGAAGAGAATATTCAAACCGCCCGTGAAGAAGGCGTGGCTTCCTCAGAAGAAATCAACACTGTGGCTGACCGCGTTAATGAACTACGCCAGCAATTTGTGGATGAAATCAACCGTGAGATCGATCAAGAAGTGTTGGATTCGTTCAAAGCCGAAGTCAATCAGGCGCTTCAGGAAACAGAGGCATTGGCCACAGCTCATTTGCGTCCGCAAGCGACCGATGCGCGGGATCAATTGCAGGAACAAATTGATAAAGCCCGTGAATTCAAAGCGGAACAATATGCCACCAGCCAATTCAATGAAGTCGTTTCTCAATTTGAGTCCATAGAACAAGCGTACCAAGAAGGAGAATGGCAACAGGTCATTGATCTGGCAGGAGAATTACAACCGCAACTCGACTCTGTAATTGAAACGGCCCAAAAGCAGGCCGCAGGCGATATTCTCGCTGATTTGGAGACTCAAATTGAGCAAGCCCGGCAAACCGGTATTACGATTGAAGAATATACCAACGCCTTGGATCTGGCCGAACAAGCCGTGCAAAGTGGAATGAATGCACTGAGTCAACAAGATTTTACAGGAGCTATTGCGGCCAGTGAGGAAGCAAAAACTCATCTTTCGGTAGCCGATAATGCTTTGCAAACCGAGGCTGAGAATTTAATCTCTCAGGCCGGGGAGCATTTGCAGCAAGCGCAGCAATTGGATGGCCAACAATACGCATCGGCTGAAATTTCCCGCACCAATCAATTGATTGAACAAGTGCAAACCCAAATTGAAAATGGGCAATTTGTTTCTGCCTACAAGACGGCGCAGCAAGCTGAACAAGCCGGGTTGCAATCCATCGACGCCGCCAAGAGTGGAAAAGCCCGGCAGGAATTGCAGCGGGTGGAGGGTCCCTTCTCAAGGCTGCATAGCCAAGGGGGAGGCGAATATGCCGAAGAAGCGTATGAAAAAGCACAAGACGCGGTTCAAGATCTTCGAGCCAAGATGAGCAATAAGCAATACCAGGCTGTGGAAGAAGGGGTCGATGAAGCGCTTCAAGTGGTTCAAGATGCTTTGGCAGAGTTGGAAAAATCAACCGAGGAATTCATTGCCCAAGCCGAAGAAGCCATTGAGGATGCCCGCGAAGCCAATGCGCCGGAATGGGTAAGTATGCAATTCGCCAATGCGCAAAATATGAAATCGGCTGCGGAACGGGAATTGGAAAATGACCGCTTTTTGGCTAGCATACGAAATTCACAACAGGCCATTCAATCCGCTGAAGACGCTGAATCTCGCGCTTATCAACTTCAGGCGCAGAATAACATTCAAGAATCCAAAGAATTGATTTCAAAAGCGGAAGATGCCAATCAAAAGAAATTAAGTCCGTTGGCGTATCGAAATGCAACACAGGCATTGGAAAAAACGCAAAAATTGATAAGTGCCCAGCAATTCAAAGAGGCCTATGAACAATCAGAGATTGCTGTAGAAAAAGCCGACCGGGCTTATAACAATATGGTTATGACCGCCCAGGAAAAAACCGATTCGGCGTTGCAGGCGGAAGCCATGACGTATTCGCGTCCTGAAATTCAGCAAGCTTTGGTGTTGTTAACCGAGGCTGAAGAAGCCCAAAAAGCCAATAATTACACGGTCGCCAATGAAAAAGCGCAAAAGGCGATTGATTTGGCGGAAGAAGCGGAATACTTCACCTGGAAACAGCGAAGTATTTCTTTGATCCACAAATTGGAGGGGATCAAAGAAAGTTTGGAAGAAGAAAACGCCCACCTAATCACTCCCGGACTATACAACCAGGCATTGGCGGCTTTTGCTGAAGCCAAAACCAACCAGATAGATGGAGATTATGCAGAGTCGTTTCAGCAAGCCGACAAAGCGCGCAGGACACGCGATCAAATCTGGTCAAAGATGGAAAGCGAATTGAATCAGTTTCTCAATGAAATGAAGAATGTCACCACATGGATGGGTGAAAATGCATTGGATGAAAAAGGGCGAGAGTTAAAAGTGAAGTTGATGGATGAAATCACCATACTGGAGAGGCAAATCGCTTTGGACAACTGGGCGGAAGCCTATGTGGCTGCCGATAAAGTGAACGCGGCGGCGCAAAAGTATTCATCCAAAATGGGAGACAGAAACTTAAACATTCTGGCCGGCAAATTGAGTGATACTTTATCTTCTTACAAAAAACAGAATGCTCTTGAGATTGTTCCCGAACAGAAAGAGATGTTCAACAACACCTTGAAAACGCTTCGATCATCTGCAAAAGACGGAGAAACATATTCTGAAGCGTATCAAAAGTATGAAGCGGCACAAGATACGGTTGACGAACTCCCCAATATGATTGTTGAGCAAGCCGGGCAACGAACCGAAGAAATTGCTTCGATTTTGCAGCAAGCCAGAAATGCTGGACCTCAAAATGCCGGGGCGCAAAAGTTTTTCCCAGAACGTTATGAAGAATTGGCTTCGGAACTGCAGTGGCTGCGCAATGCCATTCGAGGCGAGGATTATGCGGGCATTTCCCAACGTCTCTCTCATTTGGAAGAAGCGGCACCAAAATTGTTGGAAGAAACCCAGGTGGCTGTAGCAGAAGACGATTATTTAGAAAACTTGCAATTAAGCCTCAACCAAGCCAACAATTTGCTGCAAGATTTCGGACCGACCAATTTGCCTAAAGAATTGTTTATTGCCTCCCGATTGACCGAACATCAATTGGATGCGAAAAACGTGGATATGTATCGTGCAATGCAAACCAAATTGTCGGCGAAATCGTTGCGAATTAATGCCGAAATTTTTGAAAATCGTATTAAAGAAGCCAACCCGCCTGAAACGTTAAATTCACTTCATGATAAAGCAGCGAAATCGTTTGAATTGCTGCGGAAGGCTGCTGAAGGTTTTGAAGTGTATGGCAATTCAGATTTGCACGATATTTATTACCGGGAAAAACGGCTAGAGCAGTCGTATGAATATCTTGAAGAGAGCATGTTTATCAATCAGGATCTCCAGTTTGCGATTGATAACCATCGTGAACTGGGCAATTTTGATAAACTCAAATGGCAGGTTAATCGTTACCAGGACAATTTCGAAGATTTTTATATGAATTTCCAAGCCAGATAAATTTTTTTGGCCGAATCATTTGATTTGATTGTGGTGTGTGAATTTGCTATGTATGCTCGAGATACCGAAAAATCGGGGGGCCTATGACTGTAATTGACTATATTGAGATTGGATGTTGTGTTGCTGTCGTGGCATTTGCTGTTTATATAGCCTGGACTCTCGGTTGGTTTAATAACGAGTAAAGAGGATGGCTGATCATACATTATAAAAGAGTGTAGTCATCTCTAGTTGTACGATATGAAAACGTTGATAAGTCGCGATTATTATTGCATGTGAAAGAGTAAAGCCTCATGGTGAAAGATGTGCCGTCGGATGTTTTGATTCAACGTATGCAAGAGTTTGGAAAACTCTGGCAGAAATTTATGGAATTGTTTAACAAGGCGTTGTCGTTTGAAGATGCCGAACAGATTCGTTATGAAGACGAAAAAGAATTTCGAAAGTTACAGGTGGATATTATTCGCCGGGCGACTTTTTTGACATTGGCAGTACCCAACAATATATTCGATCTAGCAAAAGATGTAAAAAAACTTTTTATGAGTACACCTTCCATGTACATTTTGAAAAAAGAAGTGGATATCCAGATCTCTTCTTACCGGAATCTTTGGCACGATGTATCCATTGCATTAAACCAAAAGCAAGGCCAGTTGCGTAGTTATTTAGCCGAGAAAGAAACAGGGGGCAAGCGCAAGTAAGTAAAGATTTGAATGCAAATGCTAGCCAAAGGGCTCATCATTATTCGATGAGCCCTTTTCATATTTAAATCACATATGTGTATTTGTGGATTGACATGGACGCCTTAACTCAACATTACTCTGTTTCTTCTTCTACTAATTCCAAATCGATGTAATCATCCAAATGGCATTTTTCAAATAGATTTTGCAATGTTGGATTAACCAAAACTCGCAATGAGCCTTTTTTCTTATCCACCTCGGCTTTGGTTTTTACAATTACGCCAATCCCAAAACTGTCAATGTATTGAATGTAACGTAAATTCAATATGATATCGCGGGCTCCTTCTTGAATCGCCTTATCGATGTGCCTTTGCAGCAATTTGGCATTGGTGATGATGAGGTCGCCGTTCGCGCTAATTTCAAATACCTCGTCTTGCCATTCGTCTGTGATCAGAAGCCCTTCATTGACCATAATGGTTCCCTTTCACTCACACACAAATTCTTATTTCAAACCAATTTTGAATATCCGGCAAAAAGTCTGATCCAGAAAACAAATACACAATATATAGCAACACAGACATCCAATTTGCACTGTATGCTGTTGCAGGCGAGGACGCCCACCAAGGTGCGTCTATGACCTGCGCTCCAAAAAAGACTTTTGCCAAATTGTCAATTCTGAACGCATCATATTCTTTCCAACGAACAATACCATTCGAGAGCCCTTTTTGACATGTGGCCGATGTTTGGATTATTGCAAAAGATTAAGGGGTGTGTCCAGCCTTGGTTTCAAAAATATCATCAAGAACTGACGTTTTTTCGTGTAAAAATCCAAGCGTGTTCGTTGAACCATTCGGCGAGCAGCCATCCCAACAGAATATGCGCAATTAAGTAAGGATGGCTGAACAAATCCCAATCCAATGGACCTAAATCGGGATGCCAAAAGGTGGTCCAAACCAGGCCGATGAGGGTGTTAAACAACAAAAAGTATTTGAATTGTGAATTGATACGCTTGTATAAGAGAATCAGCAACGGCCATTCGATTGGAAAACCGAGCCATCCGAATAAAAAGGATCCCTGTATATGAAATTTTGCCAGCAATGCCAGATGCTCATGTGAAAACAGTGTAAAAAATTGGCCTTTTCGTTGAATTTCGAACCAGGGGACCAGGCGGCTGCTATCCAAAAAAAGTCCTTCCCGTTCCAATAATAGGTTGAGCGCTATAAAAGCGCCAATAAAAGCTAAAAAGGGGATAAGAAACTCGAGAGGATGAAAGCGTTTGGAATGTTTTTTCATGATCCAAAACAAGGGCGGCAAGTAAAAGAGCAACATGAGATGGAAGGCGCATCCTAAAAAGAAAAAACTCAGGGCGGGCCAAAGGGGCCGTTTTTCTTGTAAAAACTGATTTACTCCCAAAAAAGTAAGAAATAAGCACAAATTGACCCAGGCATAATTTTCCACCTCTGCCACAAAAATCAAGAAGGAGCCGGAAAGGATATTGATGAGGAGAAAAACAATATTGGCGCGCAATGCAAAAAGCACTTGCAGGGCCATAGCGCCCGCCATAGAACTGCTGACCATGGTGGAGGTCCAAGGAGTAAAGCCGAATGGATGAAGAACTTCATAGAAACATTTGTGAATGATGGTGGTGAGTGGAGAATGCATCAACACCACCCAATCCATCACCACCATTTCTTCCACATAATGGCCGTCTCCACTGTAAGGGACAAAGAATTTACCCAAATAAAATAAGATTGGTGTAAGTAGAAGAGTTAAGACAATACGAATACCAATTGCACGAAAATAAATGGATTGAATCATGAGAATATTAAACTATATCACATTTCAATCAACACAAATATAGCCCAATTCAGATACGGTTGGGAATCCCCTGGATTTAATCTTCGGCGAAAGTTAATGCTGGATGTTGAGGGGCCGGCTTGATGGGGCTTCCTTTTGGGACAATGGCATAGGGTTTGTAAAAATCTTGAATCCCGATTTCTACTTGAAACGCGATCGTCTGGTTTGATATTTCGAATGGGATTCGTTTGCCGTTACAATGTACTTCCATCGAATTGATTTGGAAATTTTCGGGAAGTGTAATTTCAACCTCTCCACCTTTTCGCCCAACAATTCGGCCAAAGATTTGATTCCCATTTTTAATATCAGCGTTCAATCCAAAACTTCCACCATTGCGTTTGATTGTTATATCGCCGTATGTAAGGGATTCCCCTTCAAACATGGCCAGTTGGTGTTTGTTCGCATAAGCCGAACGGCCTTTGAATGAGAGTTCATCTGTTTGAATTGAGATATCGTTTTCGTTCATGATGATGTATTCGTTAGTGCCATTGTTGCGCAGTTTGGCGCCAAAATCCATCTTTGCGGCTTGGTAATTCGTATATTCGCTGGCTTCAACAATGTGCAGGTTGTCTCCTTCTCCGTCTTTTATTTTATGAATGTAGGGCATGGATCCGATGGGATTGACCCAGTTGAAAGTTCCCTTTGTCTCATTACGAATATTGTCGAATATAGCGATGTAATCATCTCGAACCATCATGACATCACGATTTAAGTAATCATCACGGCTGCTGTTGGCCCGGTAGAACTGGATGGGGCCAAAGTTGTAGAGAACGCCATCGGTGGGGTGAAAGCCGAGGCTTTCACCGTCAATATTAAAAGCGCTGACTTTATCGATATCGAAACGGTCTCCGTTGTCTTCGATCCCGTTCCAACTCCATATTTTCCCTTTGGCGGCATAGTAGATGATGCCGTTGCCGCGGCCGCTCCAACGGTAATTAAAAGATTTGTGAATCGGTGGATTTCGATAGCCGGGCAGGCGGTATTGCTGGGCTCCAATTTGCTGCACATTGACGTAGGCTTCATTTTCACCATCAAAATCATAGCGCATGATGGCCCCGTAATCGCGAAAAAGAGCCGATTCGTAATTGGGATTCTCTCCGTGTTTTCCTTGGGTCAGACAATATTTCAAGTGTTCGGCTAATTCGGGAGCGCTGTGTTCCATGCGTTCGGCCATGCCGAAGAGGTCGCCATAAAATTCCCATTCTTTTCCACCGACCTTTCGGCCATCGTGTTGATCAAAAGCCTCGCGGGTATGGGCGCCTTGCGGTGGAGTATAGCAATATCCGCTATCGGGGAGATCCATCGCGGTCACCAGCGCGTACGCATGCCAACGAAGCCAATCTTTGAAGCGGGGACGGTTGGCTAACAGATCAGTGCCATCGTAGATCTTCATACCATCGATATTGTGGCGCAGGCCCCGCATAGAAGCGTAGCTGTAGCAGGCAATGCTTTCGGTCCAGCGGCCTGCGATGGTGTTGTTCTTAGGGTCTTCGCGGCGCATGTAGACTTTGAGGCACTCATCAAAGATTCGTTCTTGGGCCGCTTTCCATTTGGGGGCATCTGGATGATTGGGGAACACAGCCGCATAGACACCGCCGAATACGGTTTCCAAGAGAAAATTGGGATGTCCTGACACCATACTGATGTGGGCCTGGTCGCCGTCACGAAAGGTGACGCTGGAGATCCAATGAATGAGGATGGAACGCACTTCCTGCCGCTGTTTGGGCGTCCAATTTTTGCGGCTAACAGCGTATTCGTAGAGCCAGCGTGGTTGAGCGCGGCCCAACCAGGTGGCGCCGCCCAAATGGCGTCCCCAATAGTGTTCGACGAAATTCCAGTTGCTTTTGCCGGCGATTCCAAAGCCGTTGTTGACATAATCTTCGTAAGTGACTGGCTCAGTATCTTGAAATTCTTCGGGAATCTCGGTTTCCAATTTTTCATCCCAATTGTAGGTAAGGTCTTTCACCCAATCCAATTTGAATTCGGTGAGTTTTTGATAGAGCCTTACTTCTGGCCCGGCGCCGCGTTGAGTGCGCTTGTTATTCACCAAGCCTTCCATATCCGGATTGGCTTCCCAATAGAATTCTTTGGAACCGTCTTGGGTTTCGATGGTGATTGGGTTTTCTTCGTTTTCTTTAATTAGAGCCATAGCCCAGTGGCGTTGTTGGCCCACCAACTGGGTTTTCATGAATTTGTCGTTTCCGGTTTGATACCAATACAAATTTTCCGGAGCGTGGCCTGAGTTCCACAAATGGCGCAGCGGGGTTTTCCATTCGTGGGTGCGATAGCGGCTGAAAATGATGGCGTTATCAATCTTCTCACCGCCGTTCCAAAATACTGTAGCGCCCACACAAGGGCCCGAATGGGGTGACCAAATGCCCAATTGGTAGGGCAGTTCGCCGTTATCATCAATGTCTCTATCGTAATGGCCGCAATATTGCCAGCGGCCGGTGCGGTCGGCGTTGTAACCGCCATTGGATACGGTCAACCGGCCATTGGGGTCAACTCCATCTTTGTAAGAAAATTTGAAAAAGGCATTATCATCTTCGTTAAAGCCACTGAGATATTCGTCGATGGTGATGTGTGATTCATTGTGCTGGAGAGTTAGCACTACGCGATAGGTGCGCCCGCCCTCGATAAAATATTCCACACAATATTCCATCTTCAGGTTGCCATTTTCGAGAGGGCGCGCATGAATTTTGTTAACTTGCAAGCCACCGAGAAAACGGCCTTTTCCAATCCATTCACCCCGCTCGCGGGACAAGTGGATGATGGGGGGATGTAGGTTGGAAAGCGGTTGATTTGGAATAAATTCACCAAAAGGGACACGAATTTGCAAACGATTGGCGGCAAGGGCAGCGGTATGAGTCTGTTCGTCTATATCGATAACTTTCACACGATCTTGAAAGCTGGCTTTATAGATTGGATCGTGTTCTAACGTGAAAACACGCTTCTGGCCCTTGTTTAAGCTTGTGCGGAACTGAACGCGGGCGAAGTCTAGATGCCCTTCACGGCCGGTTTCGGTTTCATTGAGTTGATAGTCGATGTTTTTGCCGTCTTCATGAAGGCGCAGATGGTCTTGTGAGAAGGTTCCAGGGAAATCAATTTCATAAGAAATCAGCTGTTCGGGGAAGGCATAGCGTTTCATATAGTCTTCTAAAACGATTTCCTGGCTCCAATTGGCTGAATGAGCGAATGAGGGTAAGAGTAATGAAGTTATAAAAATCAAGAATGTGACAGTACGAGAGTAATGCATAGAGAATCACCTTGTTTGTTTTTTATTGCATGAAATCATGATTTTGATTGTTGATATAGGGGGAGCAAATCTCAAGATTAACCGTCGATAATTTTATTTAATGCAATTTTGAATCAAGTAGATACGTAGACTTATCTCTAGCTTATCTTTTATACTTGGGGGATATGAGTCTATTGGATTTGGATTCGCCATCAATTTATTGTTGAGAAACTATTGGAGTTTCAACATCTCTTGCTTTTTTATGTTAATCGTTCCACAATCAGAGTTTTCTACTTTTTATTCGTGGATTTTAAACCGGAAAATGATGAAGGTGTTTATAAACTTCGATTTATGGAAAAGGAGTAAAAAATGAAAAGTAATTTTCTTCGATTTGTTATGGTGATTCCGTTTTTCTTCTTTGCTGCCATCTGTTCCCAGGCGCAGCAGGAAGTGGGGCAGTGGGACCGGTTTGAAGTCAGCCTATTGAATGCTGAAGATTATAATGATCCATATACGGATGTGGCGTTGGAAGTGACCTACACCAAACCGGATGGGAACAAGGTTGATTTTTGGGGCTTTTTTGACGGCGAACAAATTTGGAAGATTCGCTTTATGCCCGATCAATTGGGTACATGGCGCTATGAAGCCGAGTTTTCAGATGGTTCAGAAAAAACCAGCGGGAATTTTGAATGCGTAAAGTCGGATATCCCCGGTATGCTTTCGCTGGATGAAACCAATCCCATGTGGTTTGGTTTCAAAGGCGGCAATCACGATATGATTCGCTGTTTTCATATTGGAGACCGTTTTTTTGCGGAAAATTGGGAAGACGAAAAACGAACAGCGTTTCTGAATTGGGCTGAAAAACAAGAGTATAACATGTTCTCTATTGCCAGCCATTATTTGAACCGTGAATCGGAAGGGCGGGGGAAAGGCTGGGATACCCCTGATCTTTGGCCGCTCAATGCGGATGAATGGCAAAAGATGGAAACCATTTTGAACGAACTGGCCGAACGAAAAATCATGGTATATCCATTTGCAGGATTTTTCGGGCGGGATTCTGATTATCCAAACGAAGAAAATAAGCAAGAACAATATATCCGCTACACCTTGGCCCGAATCGGCCCCTATTGGAATTTGCTTTTCAATGTGGCGGGTCCGGAGCCCGATTTGCCCAAACATCCATTTCTGGGGAGAGAGAATGTCAACCGCCTGGGTAAGTTGATCAAGAAATTGGATGTGTTCGGCCATCCCATTTCGGTGCATAACCCAACCGGTGATGATAAATATTTGGATGAAGAATGGCCGGATTACAGCATTCTGCAGGGTCCGAAAACGAAAAACCGCGAGAAGCTAAGTAAAGGATTGTTAAGAAACCACCGGCCCAATGGATCTCTGTATGCCCAAGAGACGCTTTGGCCGGGGAACAAATACCATCCCGATTATAGCAAAGAAGATATCCGCAAAAATATGATTGTGATTATGCTTTCGGCTGCAGCATTGAATTATGCCGATATGGATGGCAATTCTTCTTCTGGCTTTAGCGGCAGTATGGAGTTATCTGAGCGGCATCAAGAATGGCACGATTTGGCGAATGATATTTGGGATTTTTTTGAATCGCTGCCGTTTTACCGCATGTCTCCACGCCAGGATTTGGTGAGTGATGGTTTTTGCCTGGCCGAAGAAGGCCAGCACTATTTGGTTTATTTGGAAGAGCCGAATCCGGTGGATGTGCATATCAAACCAGGCACCTATCGCGAACGTTGGATCAGAGCCACTGATTTCGAAGCGGTTCAAGAGATTCAAACCAATAATGGAAAGGATCTTACACCGCCGGATCAAGAAAGTGATTGGTTGGTTTATTTAACAAGGGAGTAATAATCAACATGGCCAAACAATGTTTTTTGGGTGTCGATTTGGGGGCGGAAAGCGGACGGTTGATGGCCGGTTTGTTTGATGGCCAACGTATGGAACTGAACGAAATTCATCGTTTCGCCAACGGTCCGGTGGCTGTCAGCGATACACTGCGTTGGGATGTTTTGTATTTATGGTCTGAAATTCAAAAAGGGCTTGCCAAAGCCCATCAGCAATATGGCAATGAAGTGGTATCGGTGGGTGTGGATACATGGGGGGTCGATCATGTATTGCTTTCCAAAACCGGTGAATTGTTGGGATTGCCCTTTCATTATCGTGATGCCCGGACGCGCGGCATGATCGAAAAGGCATGCGAGCGTGTTTCGCGTGAACAAATTTTTGCCCAGAGTGGAGTGCAATTCATTGAGCTCAATACCCTCTACCAGCTGCTGGCCTGGCAAGAACGCAGCCCGGAGATTTTGGACTATGCCCATCGGCTGCTGATGATGCCGGATTTTTTCCATTGGTGTTTGTGTGGAGCGGATACAGGGGAGTTTACTGAAGCCACGACTTCGCAGTGTTATCATCCCGTGCAGAAAACCTGGTCAACTGAATTGCTGGAAAAATTCAACCTCCCCACAAAAATCTTTCCTGATGTGGTTCAACCGGGAACCCAGCTGGGGCCTTTGCTTGAATCTGTTGCCAACCATACAGGATTGAGCCACGTGCAGGTTGTGGCTCCAGCCACCCATGATACCGGTTCGGCGGTGGCGGCGGTTCCAACTAAGAAAACAGGTGAACCGGTTTGGGCTTATATCAGTTCGGGAACCTGGTCGCTGGTGGGGGTGGAAATCCAAGAAGCGATTTTGAATGAAACCGTGTTGGAATCCAACTTGACCAACGAGGGCGGGGTGAATCAGACCTACCGCTTTTTAAAGAACGTGATGGGCCTTTGGTTGGTGCAGCAGTGCAAACGCGCGTTTGAGCAAAAGGGAGGGCCGTATTCGTATAGCGAGTTGGTTCAACTGGCAGAGCAGGCCCCTGCGTTTCGTTCGCTGGTGAATCCAGACGGCCAGCGTTTTTTGAATCCAGCCGATATGACCCTTGCCATGAGTGAATTTTGCCAGGAAACCGGGCAGCCCGTACCGGAATCTGAAGGGCAGTTTGTGCGATGCGCAATGGAAAGTTTGGCCTTGAAATACGAAATGGTGTTGCGGTCGATTGAGGCCATTACCGAAAAACCGCTTGAAGTGATTCACATTGTTGGTGGCGGTTCTCAAAATGTGTTGCTGAACCAAATGACCGCGAACGCCTGTAGTTTGCCGGTTTATACCGGCCCGGTTGAGGCGACGGTGTATGGCAATGTTTTGGTTCAGGCTCAAGCGGCTGGCAGTGTTGGCTCTATTGATGAGATTCGCTCGGTGGTGAGGGCTTCTACTGAAATGATTGAATATTTGCCCAAAGATGAAGGGGCTTGGCAAGAGGCGAAAGAGCGCTTTGCCAAGTTGTGAAAAAGATTGTTGTTTGATTTGGTGAAGGTGGTAATCAAGGATTAAAAGGACCTAAAGGTTTGAATTGTAATTGTATAATCGACGCTTGATGAAATAATTTAGTACCACAGGTGAATTGGATATCAATTTATAGTGTTTTTGGAAATTTGTCCATAAATGTATTTTCAAAGTTTTTGACAATGGTTTGGAAGTCATGGGGAAGGATTTTGGCCACTTCGTCGATGATGTGTTGTGGGATGGTTTTGTAGTACGCTTGCGCGATGGCTCCCGCGATACATGCCATCGTGTCGCTGTCACCACCTAAAGAAACCGCTTTGCGAATGGCGTCTTCGACTGATTCTGATTCCAGAAACGCGATGATTGATTCGGGCACGGAACCTTGGCAACTGACATCAAAATGATAATTGGGGCGAATTTCATCCAGGGTGCGGTCTAAGTTGTATGCAAATGTTTTTTCTATATGCTTTTTGATATCTTCTTTGTTATTTCCCGACCTGGCCAGAAACACTGAAACCGCCGTCGCTTGTGCGCCTTTGATCCCTTCCGGATGGTTGTGAGAGACTTCGGCGCTTTTTTGGGCTTCGCGCATCACGGTTTCGAGTGATTGGCGCGCATAGCCAACAGG
>CAZEZQ010000016.1:14675-15150 GCA_964516245.1 uncultured bacterium
CCTGAATGTTTTCAGGTGGATCCGCATGGCCGAACCATTGCCCCAGCTGTAATACGGTTTTGGTTTTTCAGAAAAAATCCAATGCATGAAACTGCCGCCAAAACCAGCGCCTGGGTATTTGCGGCCGTACTCCATATAAGCCGATTGATAGTCGCGTTGGTTCAGTAAACAATCAGCCGTTGCGACTGTAAGCACTGTATCGTCTGTAAATGTACAGCCCGCACCGAATAGCGGAAACTCAGTAGACCGGATTGGGCGTCCCTCATATATTGAACCGATGATATCTCCAGCGATGGCTCCAAGCATATTGAATCACCTTGCAAAACTATTTTTCTATTAGTGTAGCGGTAATTCGTCAAATATCAATTCAATTACTCTCAGGTTGAAAATATAACCAATTTTTAAGTGATGATAATTCTTGGAGCGCAGGCGTCTCGCCTGCGAAGTATTAATGCAGGCGAAACTAAAGTAATTG
>CAZEZQ010000016.1:15160-17425 GCA_964516245.1 uncultured bacterium
AGTAATTGATGCAGGCGAGACGCCTGCGCTCCAAGATAATCATGTTTCGGAGGGCTCGGGGCTCGCTGTTATGGCAGTGGTATCATTTGTTGGTACTGAAACGGGGCGGCTGCGCCACCATGATGCCAGCATGGAACCGGAAACGTTCATCCAGGCGCCAAAAATGGCTGGCGCTAAAGCGGTTTGCATGTTGTTCAATACATTGATCGCCAATCCTGTTGCCATGCCTCCATTTTGCAGGCCCACTTCAATGGCGACCGTGCGGCAGCTGGATTCATCCAATTTCAGCAATCGCGCGCCGCCATAGCCTAATGTGTATCCTATAAAATTGTGGAAGATTGAAGCGCAAAACAGAACGATACCGATTTGCAGCAAATCATCACGGGATTGAGCGACGATGATGGATAAGATAAAACATATCGCAAACATGGCCAAAATTGATAAAACTTTTTCAATCCAAGCGCCAAAAAGATTGAATGAACGAAGAATTTTGTTGGCGATCAAACCGGCAACGATGGGGATAATGATGATTTGAATAATGGTAATCATCATATCGAGGAAGGGGATGGCGATATAACGCCCGGCCAAAAATTTCATCATCAATGGAGTCATGATTGGTGATGCGAGTGTCGAACAAGCCGTCATGCTGACAGAGAGGGCAACATTGCCTCTGGCAATGAAGGTCATGACATTGGACGCCACTCCACCGGGGCACGAACCCACCAATACAATTCCAGCCGCGATGCTTGCTTCGAAGCCAAAGCCCATTGCAATCAACAAACCGGCAAAGGGCATGACAGTAAATTGCAAGAGCATCCCAATTACGATGGCGCGGGGCATTTTAATCACGCGGGTGAAATCGGCTGCGCTGAGGGTGGTTCCCATGCCAAACATAATGATTTGAATGAGTGGGATGATAAGGGATTTCAGATTAAACGAGCCCCATTCTTGAAACCAAGCAGGATACACCATCCCCGCTGCGACAAAGGCAAGCACCCACGCGGTAAAAGCGAATGATTTGTTGTTTGAACTGAATTGAAGACTGAGCGCAATCGAAGCGAAACCGGCAATCAGCAACGGCCCAAAGATTGTTATTAAATTTAAAAAGGCAAACAAAATGCTTAGGACAAATAAAACACTCCCCAGAATCAAAAAGCAAAAAGACAGCATGCGATTTCTCTCTCCTTTTTGGCCGTACGTTTACTGGGTTTTGCCTTGTATTGGAATCTCATTCTGATGCCAGGGGAACGCGTATGTGGGTTGATTGTGATAGCGTTTCATTTCAATTTCCATCCGCCCCACAGCGCCCGGACTAAGATGAACCTGGAAATAACGGTTATCTACCGTGTTGAATTGATAGGGGTAATGAACCACTTGTTTCACTCGTTCGATGTGGTGTTCAGCGAAGGCTCCGGCTTGAACGATCACGTTACGGGATTCTGTAGGGTGTAAATTGACCAGATTGAGGCGAACAGCATTGGGAGTGATTTGATCGATCAGAGCCGCTACATCAGGGGGGATGCCCGGGCGCTTTCGGGCAGGGTCGAAATAGCGAACGCTGCAATGCAGCAAGCCGCCATGATAAATGTGATTGGGAGCGCCCAGCATCAGCTGCACCAGAGCTTCCAAACCGACGGGATTGAGGCGCTGCCAATGATGGACATCTTGTTCATCGGGTGTGGTTTCATCTTCGCGGATCAATCGCAAGCGGCGAAGGGTTTCGTTGTAGGTGGCTTTCAATATCTCGAGGGGATAATCAGGATTATCCCCTCGAATAAAACCCAGCCAGGATATGGAATTGTTTGAATCACCTTTGCCTTTTGAATACGTGAGCTCCTGTAAGTCTGAGTGATTGGCCAAATTGAGTACGCGCTGCAAATCTTCTTGGCTGCGGGATGCATACCAGAGGTGAATGGTGTGTTTTGGATTGAGCGGTTCATAATCATACCAGCCGTCATCCTTGTATTTGTGAGGGACCATCATTTGGCCCCCGATGCGTTTGGCTTGGGCCTGTACGGTTTGAAACACCGAACGCGGGAGTTCCAAATATTTAGGGTCTCCGGTAACCAGATATGCGTTCATGCCGCCAATCGTGGTTGATTCAAGCTGGTTAAAGAGCCCGTGGGGCCAGCGCCAGCCGTAATATCCTCCCCACCATTTGCCATCCATATATTCTCCGATTTCGCCAGATAGGCCGACATTGTCTGGGAGGATGCCATTGTTTTCTTCTACGCGTTTTATCCATGCACTTACATAATCAACAAT
>CAZEZQ010000017.1:0-6137 GCA_964516245.1 uncultured bacterium
CAGGTATGGTTCAATACGCTGAACAATTGCGGCAAGAAGCCGAAGCCAAATATGCTGCAAGTACTGGATCCAAACAGAGACCCAAACCCGATACAGGGGCAGTCAAAACCACCACTGCACCAACACCCCAAGCGGGGCACAAACCCTCCAACGGCGGACTGCGCGTTTCACCAGTAGCCCAGCGCATGGCCGCCGAACATAATATCGATGTCACCCAGTTGCAAGGTTCCGGGCCCGGCGGGCGCATCGTCAAACGCGATGTGCAAGCCTATCTAAATCAAACTTCAGCCTCTGCCGCTTCTGCACCAACCCTCAAATCATGGAAACCGGAAATCGGCGGCAAGACCTATGAAGATATCCAGCTCTCCAACATCCAAGCCAGCATGGCGGAACGATTGCCGCAAAGCCTGGGCCCAGTGCCGCATTTTTATCTTGAAACCGAGGTCGACGCAGCCGCCCTGCTGCAAATGAAAAACGATCTACAAGAACTGGCGGGCGAAGAAACCCGCATCACCTTCAGCGATATACTCATCAAAGCCTGCGCCGCAGCGCTCATTAGGCATCCCGAAGTCAACAGCCAGTATATGGATGGCTCTGTGCGCCGCTATTACACCTGCAACATCGGGTTGGCGGCAGCAGGCCCAGATACTTTGATGGTTCCCGTCATTCAAGGCTGCGAACAACGCACTTTATCATCCATTGCATCTGACCGCGATGCGCTGGTAAAGAAAGCCCAACAGGGACGGCTTACGCAAGAAGAAATGTCCAATGGCACTTTCACCATCAGCAATTTGGGCATGTACGGCATCACCCGCTTCAATGCGGTCATCAATCCCCCCCAAGCCGCCATATTGGCTGTGGGAACTGTGCGTAAAGAACCTGTGGTGAAAGATGGGCAAGTTGTGCCCGGCCAACGCATGGCGCTTACACTCTCTTGCGACCACCGCGCCTTCGATGGGGCCCAAGGGGCTTATTTTTTGCAAACATTGAAACAAATCCTTGAAACACCAACCAGTATTTGCTTGTAAACTGATAGTATGCCCAACAAACCAACCATCACCATAATCGGCGCTGGGCCGGGCGGCTATGTCGCCGCCATTCGCGCCAGGCAACTCGGCTTCAAAGTTGCCGTCGTTGAGCGCGAGCGCGTGGGGGGTACTTGCCTCAATTGGGGCTGTGTGCCTACCAAGGCCCTCATTAAGAGCGCCGAACTCTACGAAACCCTGCGCAAAGGCGGGGCCTACGGCCTCAAAGCCGATAACCTGCGTTTCGACCTAAACGCAATTGTCGACCGCAGCCGGGGCATCTCAGACCGTATCGTCTCGGGAGTCGAATTTCTCTTCAAAAAATACCGCATTCAAAGCGTGAAAGGCAATGCTCACATTAGCGGCCCCAATCAAGTCAAAGTTCAAACAAGTAATGGCGAAGAAATCCTCCAGTCCGATTCCATCATCATTACCACTGGAGCGCGCGCCCGCGATATACCAGGTGTGGAGCGCGATGGCGGGTGCATTCTATCTTACAAAGAAGCACTACAGTTGCGCGAGTTGCCCAAACGTATGGTGGTGATTGGCGGCGGCGCGTTGGGAATGGAATTCGCCTACTACTTCGGCGCGCTGGGTTCTGAAATCACCGTAATCGAATCCAAAGACCGCGTATTGCATCACGAAGATCACGAAATCTCCCAAGTGGTCGAACGTTGTTTCACCCGCAAGAGTATCAAAACCGAACTCAACTCACGTGTAAAAGCCATCCACAAACGCGATAACGATTTATTGGTTGAATACGAATCCCACGGCTCCCCCAAATCGATCGCGACAGACAAAGCGCTGGTGATGATCGGTGTGGTTCCCAATGTCGAAAATCTAGGCCTTGAAACACTCGGCATACAGCTGGGCAAACAAGGCATTCGGGTCAACGAGCATTTTCAGGTTCTGGTGAGTAACCAACCGTTGAAGAATATCTACGCTATCGGCGACGTGATTGGCTCGCCTTGGCTGGCCCATGCCGCCTCTGCCGAAGGCGTTCATGCGGTCGAGCACATTGCCGGGCTGAATCCCCACCTGCTTGATTACAACACCATTCCCGCCTGCACTTATTGCAGGCCAGAAGTCGCCAGCGTGGGCATGACCGAGCAGCAGGCCAAAGACGCGGGCATCGATTACACCGTGGGCAAGTTCTCTTTCAAAGCCAACGCCCGTGCCGTGCTTACCAGTGAGTCGGATGGCATGGTAAAATTATTGTTTGAGAAGCAATACGGCGGCCTGATCGGAGCGCACTTGGTGGGGGGCAACGCCTCCGAAATGATTCACGAACTGGTGTTGGGCATGAGAATGGAAGCTACTGCTGAAGACATTGGCAAAGCTATTCACGCCCACCCCACCTATAGCGAATCGATTATGGAAGCCGCGCTGGATACGATTGGAGAGCGAATTCATGGGGCATAACAAACCCATCCCCGTTTACCGGTATGGAACCGAAACCTCTTATGCCGAGGTAACCGCCAAGCAGGAAGAGCTGGTCGATCAATGCTTCGAGGCGCTTATACTCTGCGAGCACTCACCCACCATCACGCTGGGTTCTGGCTCCAAACCCGAAGATTTGAACCTTTCACCTATCTATTACGAACGTTTGGGCTACACCGTTTTCCAAAGCCCGCGCGGCGGCCAGGCAACCTATCACGGTCCCGGGCAGCTGGTGATTTATCCCATCATCAATTTGCGCGCCCGCGATATCACCGTGCACGGCCACATCCGCTTTTTGGAAGACCTGATGATGCGCCTGTGTTCGTTGTATGGGATTTCGGCCCGGCGCATTGATGGCAAATCGGGAACCTGGGTGGCCGACACCCGCAAAATCGGCTTCACCGGCATCCGTGTACGCAAAGGCTTTGCCTATCACGGGGCCTCACTCAACGTCACCCCGCAAATGGAAGCCTTTCGCACCATCGTGCCCTGCGGCATGCCCGATATCTATGTCACTTCCATCCACGAAGAATCCTCCTACACCCCTGTATTGTGGGAAGTTGCTGATATAATAGAAACATATATTTTTGAAGCACTTAGCGCCACAGAATCCACACCCAAAATCGCCTGATACCCAATCCTTGGCTCAACAATCCCTCTCACTTTGGGAGAGGGAGAGGATGTGGAGAAATTAATATCATGGTGTGTTATAGGACGTTAAACTTTCAACCCCCTCTAAATCTCCCCCAACTTGGGGGAGACTTAACAGCGCACCAATCAAAAGGTTAACTAATGCCCACAACTCTTGAATCTGACGTCAAAATCAAATTGCCCACTGGCAAAGACTATAGCGACGTGCTTAAGATCGTCGAAACCAAAGAACTGCACACCGTTTGCCAAAGCGCCCGCTGCCCCAACTTGGGCGAATGCTGGGCTGACCGCACCGCCACTTTCATGATCCTCGGCAACATCTGCACCCGCTCCTGCAAATTCTGTGCTGTGCAGCATGGCCGTCCGCCCGAACTCGATATCGGCGAACCCGAGCGCGTGGCCGAAGCGGTGTTCGACCTCCAATTGGATTACGCAGTCATCACCTCCGTCAATCGCGATGAACTGCCCGACGGCGGCGCCTCCATCTTCGCCGAAACCGTACGCTGCATCAAAGCACTGACACCAAATTGCCTGGTCGAATTGCTCACCCCCGATTTTTGCGGCGATATGGATGCTTTGGATATCGTTCTCCGGGCCAAGCCTGATGTGCTCAATCACAACATCGAAACCATCCCCCGTCTCTACCGAAGTATCCAACCCTGGTCCAACTGGGAAACCTCGCTTGAAGTGATCCGGCATTCCAAAGAGAAAGGCTTCGTCACCAAAAGCGGGATCATCGTTGGCTTGGGAGAAGAAAAAGATGAAGTGTTTGATGCCCTAAAGCAAGTAAAAGAAGCAGGCTGCGACATTCTTACAGTCGGCCAATACCTCAAACCCACCGCCCGCAACGCCGATGTCAACCGTGTGGTCTCCAAAGCCGAATTCAAAGAATACGAAGACTACGCCTACTCCCTCGGCTTCTCCGCCGTGCTCTCCGGCCCATTGGTTCGAAGTTCTTATAAAGCGAAATGGGCCTATCAGATGGCGAGCGAAGCATAGTTCAATATTAATATTATTACTAAATATAGCAATGTAGTAGATAAAATATGCACCATTTCGTTAAAAACATAAAAAATTAAAATTTTCTGGTTGATATCCACAGCTATAAATGTTATAGTTAAA
The DNA here is from genome assembly GCA_964516245.1 of uncultured bacterium. Classification (GTDB taxonomy): domain Bacteria; phylum Hinthialibacterota; class Hinthialibacteria; order Hinthialibacterales; family Hinthialibacteraceae; genus CAZEZQ01. The sequence continues at coordinate 4,239 of CAZEZQ010000017.1, forward strand.
TCGTTGAGAAGTAAGAAGTTGATTTTCTACACTTTGTTATAGTTGGTTTAATGTTTTTCTTTGAAAGAGATTTGGCTATGGTGGTTGCTAATGGAATTATCGAATCATTGTATGCAAACGATTTGTCTTCTGTTGCATATCATGCAGCAATTGAATTAGACAACTTACGTTTAGGCAGAGAAAACGACCTTTCTGCTGTTAAAAACCTATTAAAACTAATTAAATCAAAAACAAATATAAATCAAGAAACTACAGACTCTACTTCAAAACTAAGCCCATCGGCTACAACTATCATGAGTCGTGCCATCACTAATTCGGGAATAAGTCGACCAATTACGATAGATGATTTAATTCAAGATACTAGAAGAATTGAGAAAACCTTCGATCAAATAATTAAAAATGAACATTTAGATATCGATGTAGACAAGATGCGTGATTTTTGTATAGCTCTTTCAAGGAGCTCTGCAAATAAAGTTAAACCAATCATACCTAATAAAAAATATACTTCCCTTCTTTTTGAATAATGCTAGTAATTGACTTTACAAAAAAGCGAATTAAATCTTTTCTCCAAGAAATAAAATACCAAATTGGTATAGATTATCCTTTTAATCAATCAAAAGAAGCTTTACTAGAATTATACGATTTATTCAATTTCGAATTAGGAAAAATAGAAAAATTGGATGAACACAATAACCATCAACTGATATATCATGCTTGCGAACAAGTTTTAGCAAAGATAGACGAATGCTCTCCTCGTTTAGGATGTATAAGAAATTCTTCAGATGAAAGAAATGCTTTTGAAGTTTACAGGCCATTGTGGCGTTTAGCCTGTGATTTACTTGAACCAAATAATAAAAACCCTAGAACAAAACTAATATTATATTCAGAATGGTCATATAACGCGATCATATACAATGAATATATACATTTACCTGGTTATTTATTAATAGGCTTACCTGCATGGGAATCTTCTAATCCTCTTTTAATACCATTAGCAGGTCACGAACTCGGCCATGCTGCATGGCGAACGTATTCATTGCATCTTCAGATTGAAGAAGATTTATGGAAAACCATGATGGATATATTAAACAAAGAATTTGACAAATACAAAAATTTATTTGATGTTTCGAATTTTAATGATTTATCATCAAACTTAATTGCTACACAAATTATTAATGAAGCATTAATTTTTTCTAAGAGTCAAACGGAAGAAATCTTCTGTGATTGCATAGGTGTTTATATTTTTCGTGAATCTTACTTATATTCATTTGCATATATGCTTTCACCACGAATGAGCACTTACCGGTCTGAATATTATCCAAGATTAAAAAATCGGATTAACAATTTGGTACAATATTCAAGCCAATTGGGCGTTGAAATACCAGAATCTTACCAAAAGATGTTTAATGATGAAGAAGATTATCCAGGTATATTGCCTGAGAAAGAGTTACTCTTAGAATTAGCAGATACAACTACCTCCAATAGTATATCTGTAATATATGAGTTAGCTGAAAGTCTTATAAAAAAATCCAATATTATAAAATCTAGTACAGATGAAATTAAAAGAATAAAGAATTTCTTTAAGAAAAAAATACCTCCTGATAATATAGTATGTCTAGCTGATATTATAAATGCTGCTTGGCAGGTTTATATAGATGAAAATTTTTGGGTTAATGAATTCATAGATAATGAAAATAAAGGAAGAATTTTGAAAGAATTAGCACTGAAAACCATTGAACTATTTGAAGTGCAAAAGATTATTGAGGAATAATAATGATTTTAAAATCTGACTCAATAGCAAAATTACTTCGTGAACAAGAGAATGAAGATCCATTTTCTATAAAACCTTGTTCAAATGAAAATATTGATGAATTAGAACAATCTGGATCTGCATCAATA
>CAZEZQ010000017.1:6147-17406 GCA_964516245.1 uncultured bacterium
TGGGAACATGGTTTATATCACCTAAAAAAAGTAGATTAGGCGCATTAGATGTACAACAAGGTGATATTATAAAGAACAAAAGTGATGCTCAACAAAAATCACTTTTTGAAATGGATGATAATCAAAATTCTCGTGATATTATAATTCATAGTCAAGAATTTCAAGAACATAGTATGGATACCATTTATACACCATTTGGAAAAGATTATGTTCTACATCGAGGGTGTTTTACTTTGGCTATAACATTAGAGTGGTTAAGATTTCCTAAATATCTTGCTGGTTATGTAATTGGAAAATCAAGTTGGGGAAGGAGAGGATTGATTATTGCAACAGCGGAAGGTATACATCCTGGTTTTACAGGCTGTCTCACATTGGAATTAAGTAATGTTGGTGAGATTCCAATAATTATTAAACCCGGTATGAGAATATGTCAACTCTTTTTGCATACAATTGAAGATAATAAAACTGGATTTATTGATAAAAGCCAATTCTCCTGTCAAAGAAAACCAACTTTAGGGTCAATTAAAACTGATGCCTTTGCTGATAAATTAGCAAAAGCACATAATACTTTTTATCAGAAAAATTATTAAATACTTCAAGAGTTGCCTTGATGCCACCGAAGAAATCAACAACATCATATACAAATTAAAATCCATAAAACAATACAATGCGATCTCTTATAACAAAGATACATCGATAATCGGCTTAAGCGCTCAAACCGATTAAAATAACATCTACTCTTTCAACACCGTATCCAAACTATTGGCCAGATCATCGATGATCATATCGGTGGTCATGCCTTCGGCTTCGCCTTCAAAATTGAGGATTAAACGATGCCGCAGTGCGGTTTTGAGCGATTGGCGAATGTCATCAAAACTTACGTTGAACCGGCCATCCAGCAGCGCGCGAATCTTTCCTGAGAGAATCAGCGCCTGCGCACCCCGGGGGCTAGAGCCGTAGCGCACAAATTGGTTGGTCATGGCAGTGGCGAAATCGCCGCCGGGGTGGGTAGCCATCACACAACGCACCGCATAATCACGCACCGTGCTGGCGATAGGCACTTCGCGGGTTAACTGCTTCATTTCATTGATCACATCCGCATTGATTACTTTTTCGGGATGCGGGTCTTCGTGGTCGGTCGTGCGAATCAACACCTCGGTCAGTTCTTCTCTCGAGGGATACTCAACAGTGATCTTGAGCATAAAGCGGTCTAGTTGGGCTTCGGGCAGGGGATAGGTGCCTTCCATTTCCAAGGGGTTTTGGGTCGCCAGCACCACAAACGGTTTGTCTAAAGTATATGTCGTGCCTCCTGCCGTCACCCGCTGTTCTTGCATGGCTTCAAGTAGGGCAGACTGGGTTTTGGGGGTGGCGCGGTTGATTTCATCCGCCAGAACAATGTTGGCAAAGATCGGTCCCTGCTCAAAGCGAAACACTCGGCGGCCATCATCTGTCTGTTCGATCACGTTGGTCCCCAATATATCCGCCGGCATCAGGTCGGGGGTAAACTGCACGCGGGAAAATTGCAAATCCATGGCTTCCGACATGGTTCGCACCAGCAGGGTTTTCCCCAAGCCGGGCACCCCCTCTAACAAAGCATGGCCCCCGCCAAAAAGACAAATCAACGCCCCTTCGATAATATCACGGTTGCCAACGATAACCTTGCCGATTTCATCGCGAAGGTTGATAAAATTATCCCGAAATTGAGCGGTACGTTCTTCCACATTCATGGTTTGGCTCCCCATCTTGACGGTTTACTAGTAGTTATATCATGTTTAAACGGCTTTGCCCATCCGATGGTTTATAAAATTTAATGATATCCAGAAAGGTTTTGCTTTGCTTTGATGCAGGAAAAATCAATCGCTGATTTACCGTCCCTCGCTAATGTTCTGAACATGCTCGCGGACCACATCCGGCGGTGAATTGCGCACCAGATTGCGAAACGCCAGAAACAAAATCACGATATCGTCGATATGCCCCAATCCAATCATAAAATCTTTCAATAGATCGATGGGTGAGAGAAGATAGAGAATCGACCCCCAGCACAAGGCCTTGAGATGAAACGGCACCCGTGGATCGTTCATCAGCCGGTAAAACAGTTTGAAAAACTTGGGGCTGTGATACACCAACGCCAACAGTTTCATAGGCGAATATCCGCCCTGCTGCTGCATCACCCGGGCAAATCGAAACGCTTTGCTAAAATTCATGCTTTTCCCTTATCTACAAATAATATTCTCATTGTAATCGATTCTATGAAAAATATACCAGGGTAGCCATTGCTCCTCCGCTCACATTTCCTTCGCGAATCCTATTGTTTGCCCTCAATTTTCGATAAGATATTTTGATTTCACGATTAGGATTCTCTCATGAATATCGAACGCCTGCAAGAAATTCTAGCTCAATTTGAAAATCTGCGTATCGCTGTAATGGGTGATTTTTTCTTGGATCATTACCTCATTATCGATCCAAGTTTGAACGAAATCTCCATTGAGACCGGCAAAACCGCTTATCAAGTTGTGGCGAAACGTCCCCAACCCGGCGCCGCTGGGACCGTATGCAACAATCTCAGCGCTTTGGGTGTGGGCGAACTAATCGCTCTTAGTGTTATTGGTGATGATGGTGAGGGCTTTGAACTCAAAAAAGCCCTGCAAGCCCGGCGGGTTGATACCTCTCATATTGTGGTTTCCAACGAACGCTTTACTCCCACCTACACCAAACCCATGCTTAGAAGCGAAGTTGGCGAAGAAGAGCTCAACCGGCAGGATATCAAAAACCGCAGCCCTTTGCCCTCTTCGCTCGAAGATCAAATCAAAGCCAAGTTCGAGCTCATCCTGCCCACTGTCGATGCCGTCATTCTCGCCGACCAGGTGCAAGAGCGCAATTGCGGCGTGATAACCACCTGTGTGCGCGAATTCATCGCCGAACAAGCTGGGCAATATCCAGACAAACTCATCTTAGCCGACTCGCGGGGACGCATCGGCGAATTTCGCAATGTCACCGTCAAACCCAACCGCTTCGAGGCTGCCGGGGCGGTGATACCCACACCTGATAGTGAAATTCCCAGCGATGAAGCCATTTTGAATGCGCAAGAATTATCCCAACGTACCGGCAAACCCGTGTATTTAACTTTGGATAAAGAAGGCATCTGCCCCATCAACGAAAACGAACCGGTCATCATCCTCTGTCCACCGGTCACCGGGCCCATCGATATCGTAGGCGCGGGCGACAGCGTTACCGCGGGCATCGTCTCGGCGCTTTCATCTGGCGCCAGCCCCATCGAGGCCGCTATCATTGGCAACCTCACCGCCTCGGTCACCATCCGCCAGCTGGGCACCACCGGCACCGCTACAAAAGAACAATTATTGGAAGCCCTTCAAAACCATTCAAATCTTTACCAAGATTACTCTTAACAAATTCCGGAGGTTATATATATGATGCCGCCATTCCTCTTCTCATTTATATTATTGGTTGTATACATAACCATCCTGATAGGCTTAGGGTCTTACTTGTATTCTTACAGTAAAGAGTATTCCAGGTCCCGCTCTTATCCCATTCTAATCCTGCGTTTCTTTGCTTGGGTGTATTGCATAGCCGGAAACCTGATCTTTTTCTTTTCGTTTGCATTCGGTCCACCGTTTCATATTTTTAATTCTTTTTTTTCCATTTCGATTTTGATCATGGCCTATCTTGCGTTTATGATAAGTGTAGGGCTGATTTTCATTGTGGCCGAATTGGCTGAACTCTTGATCAGCCTGCTGCGCCAAAAAACTGAAACAAAGGAACAAACCACATGAGTGAACTCAATACCTATTTCAAATTTCAATATTGCCTCAAAGCTGGGCCGCCCCACTTGGCCCTCACGGGTGAAGAACTCTGTGCCCATATGCATCCGGATGTAGAATCGTATAAACACAACATTCTTGCGCGCGCGCGCTCGGGCCAATCGCTCAGCCGCTGGGTGCTGGCTGGGATCAATTTCTACGGTGAAGACCTTAGAGGCTTCGATCTTTCTTACGCTTGTCTAATCGGTTGTAATTTCGACCGCACCAATTTGCGCGAGGCCAACCTTTTCCGCGCCAATCTCGAAGGCGCCAGCTTGCGCTACGCCGATTTGGAAAAGGCCAACTTCGAGTTCGCCATCCTGGGCTGCGCCGACCTTAGCGGCGCGCGTCTCATTGGCGCCAACCTGCAGCGCTCGAACCTGGTGGGGGCTATCGCCGAAGAAGCCGATTGTTCAGATGCGAAGTTTTATTATTCCCGCCCCGGCTGCGCCAACTTCAGCAAGGCGAAATTCCAACGGGCCGATATCACCCGCGCCATTTTCCGCAAAGCCATTCTAACAGGAGCCGACCTCTCTGAAGCGCAAGGCACTGGCAACTTCGACCGCGCCGACCTCACCAACGCAAAACAACAATGACGTTTTGTGATGCAGGCATCTTGCCTGCAATTGTAGCGCAGGCGTCCCGCCTGCAAATAAAAACATAGCAGGCAGGATGCCTGCGCTCCAAGAAGAAACACACAATGTGAAAAGAATTCTTCATGAAAGGAAATACAAATGCTCTTTCAACCATTCTTCTTCAAAGATGTCAACGAAGTAAACACCTATATTGTCGGATGCGGCCAAACCAAAGAAGCTTATTTGATCGATGCCGGCAGCGATACCGATGAATACGACCGGTTTCTCGAAGAAAACGGCGCTAAACTCACCGGCCTGTTTTTAACCCACTTTCACTGGGATCACGATCAAGATTTGGAGAAAATCGTTGACCGGTTCAATGTCCCGGTCTATTCGATGACCGGCAATACGTCCAACGGCCACAAAGTCACCGAAGGCGACAGCGTGCCTCTCGGTGAATTGAAAAACGAAATCTTCATCACCACCGGCCACACGCCCGATGGCCTCACCCTGGTGGTCGAAAACCAAATCGCCTTCGTGGGCGACGCCATTTTCGCTGGAGCCATCGGCGGCACCCAAAGCGACACGCTGAAAGAAGAAGAGATGGACCACATCCGCAGAAAAATATTCACCCTTCCGGATGAAACCTTGCTCTGCTCCGGCCACGGCCCCATCACCACCGTAGGCATCGAAAAATACCACAGCCCCTTCTTCACCGATTAATTCACATGTAAACCGTAGGATGGGTCACGCCGTTTGACCCATCTTAGCAAGTAGGGTGGGCTCAAAATCCGCCACGGCGGATAGCCCACCGTTTTTTGTTATAGGGCTATATGTTGTTCATAAGAACGTTATGCAGCAGAAAGTCATTGTCCCGTTTGTGTCCTTTATGTCCTTTTCTTTAAGAACTTCTCTTCAACAAACTCATTCAATCAATCTCCACAAAAAAAATGTGGCAATTACCACATTTTCTATTGACCTCTCAACCCAAGTGTGGCAATATCTACACATTGATGCTTGAATCCAGAAAGGAGCCGGTCTCGTGGCGGTATTTACCTCGGGTGAGCTGGAAGTCATGCAGGTTTTGTGGGAGCATGGAAAACTCAAACCAGCCGAAATTCAAGAAAAATTCCCCCGGCCGATCAAAAACGCGGCATTGCGCTCACAGCTGTTGGTGCTGCTTGAAAAAGGCCATGTCAGGCGGGAGAAAATCGGCAAGGCCTATTACTACACGGCTAAAACCCCCCAACATCGCACCCTCAAACAGATGGTACGTGAAATGGCCAACGTCTTTTTCGATGGCTCGCGCACAGCGCTTATTGCGCAACTCATCAAAATGGAAAACCTTAGCGAAGAAGACATTCGTGAATTGCAAAAAGTGGCACGCGGTGAGGGCGAAAATAAGGAGGCAAAACGATGAGGCCAATTAATGGATTCCTCGATTTCCCATCGGAATTTGAAATGCTATTGGAAGCAACGGTGTTATTGGCTTTAGCCTGGGTTATTCATTTTGCTTTTCAGTCCTGCCGGCCCAAATGGCGCATTCTACTCTGGCGTTGTATGGTGTTTGGTATTTGCTGGATGCCAATACTGAATATGATGCTGCCTTCTTACTCGATCACCATGCCATTCATAAACCAGCCATCGGTTATCACCGAACCACTTCCTTCTTCGGACCCTCCTGCTGAACTCAGGTCATCAGTCCCCAACAAAAAGAATTCAGCCAATTCTTCCGTTATGGAGAACTCTCAATGGATTGAAACAAAATACGATTCTGTCCAATATACAATACACATTTCCGATTTTCTTTTTGCGATTTGGCTGTTGGTCTTTTTTTTGTTCCTCATTCGCATGCTTTATACGCAATTGCGTATCTTGCTTTTTGCCCGTCAAACTAAACCCGTTTCTTTCCCTATACAGCAATTGGCAGAACGTATAGCCAAAGATTTTAATTGCCAATTCAACCCCCAGGTTCGTTATGCATCCACCATCAAGATCCCGTTTTTGCTGGGGTGGTTCCGGCCGGTGATACTTCTGCCGCAATCCATGGCGACATCTGAAACGATCCATGAAGTTAAACCGGTTTTGGCTCATGAAATCTCACATTACAAATCCTGCGATATCGTTTGGATGGCTGCCATTCAATTTCTGCAAACCATTTTGTGGTTTCATCCACTAATGTGGTTCGTGCGCGAAGCCCACGATTTCGCTTGCGAAGCCGAATGCGATGCAGCCGCGGCTTCCTACATTGGTAATACAAAAATCTATTCGCAAGTTCTGGCACAAACCGCATTGAATGCAGCAGGCACCCATTCTGTTATTGGAGGAATCCCTATGGCCAAAAAAGTGAATATTCGCAAACGCTTGGAACTACTCAACAATAACCTCTTTAAGTCTCATGTATCCAGACCGGCAACGGCATCGTTTGTTGCCCTTGCAATGACATTAATTTTATTAGTGAGTTCCAGCTCACCCTTCATTCAACCAACAGCCGCAGCAGAAAATGCACCTCAAATTTTAACCACCATGAAATTTAATTTTGAGGATGACAATTTGGATGGATGGACGTATGAACCCAATCGCAGTACGACCAAGGGAGAACCTATGCATGACGTACAAGACGGTGCATTGGTGTTGGAAAACGCGCGTATGGTGATTGGCAAATCCGAATGGAAAAATTATGTTATCGAAGGCAAAATGTTTATCCAGGTTTTATTTGATACTCAAGGGCTTGGTGGAATTGGCCTTCGTCGCACCCCAAGCAACAACCGTTTGGGCATGGGCTTTTATTCATTTTATATTATGCCCGGAGAAGATGTTTCTGTTTTGGATTTTATCCATCCGAAAACAGCTAAACATCACCCTATGAATGGAATTCGGCAAGAATTTTTAATGAGAGAGTGGTATACGTTTCGTGTAAAAGTGCAAGGGAATTACTTCACGGCTTCTATTAATGACCAATATTATATTGACTCTATAAACACAAAGTTGACCAATGGGGCGGCTGCTATTGAGGCATGGAACGCAAGAGTCAAATTTGATGATGTCGTCATCAAAGTTCTTGAACCTGATCCACCCAAACGTGAAGAACGAATCCCCAAACGCAGCACTGAAGCTCCAGAAAACGCTATTGATCTATCTAATTTTTATACCCATGACTTGCGTGATTCCTGGCTGCCAATGCAGCGTTGGCCGGTTGATATCCAACAATTGGATTACGGGCTGAGTTCAGCTCCCAGCGGATTGACCAAATTTGACGGTATCCCTTTTGATATTCGCGGGCTCATTCAACTTAATGGCAAACTTTTGGATTATGCAAATGAGTATCCTCAGACGGTTCAAGGCATTCCGGTAAATCAAACCTTCGATACCTTGCATACCATACATGCCTTTGTATTTAGTGGAAGTATTGAGACTGGCACAACCATCGGCTCGTTTGTGATGCATTACAATGACGGCACATCGGAAGAACTCAATATTGTACAAGGAGTAGATGCAATAGATTGGTGGTATTTTAAAGATATATTGAAAAGCCAAAAGGGTAAAGCAATTTGGACGGGCAAGAATGAATTTAGCAAAAGTGAATATGTTCGAAACCGTTTTGGAAACGTCCAACCCACGTTGTACAAAAGCCAATGGCATAATCCACACCCTCAGAAACAGGTAGAATCAATCGACATCCAATCATCCATGGGAGAGGCCGCCCCATTCGTCTTAGCACTCACAGTTGAATAGCAAGTAGGGTGGGCTCAAAGTCCGCCACGGCGGATAGCCCACCGTTTGTTGCTAATTGAAGGTTCTCAACAATGAGATATAATGGCTATTACCCATCGCCAAAAGGAAAATCACATGTTCTCATATAACAAATTGTCAATACTGCTCCCATTACTACTTCTTTTCACTCTCACCCACACCGGCCAAGCCGAACCGGTTCGCATCATCTTTGACACCGATATGGATACCGACTGCGATGATACCGGTGCTCTGGCCATGCTTCATGCTTTGGCCGATCGTGGGGAAGCGGAGATTTTGGCAACTCTTGTCAGTTCACATTACGAATGGTCGGCGCCGTGCGTAGAGGTGATCAATTCTTATTACAACCGCCCCGGCTTGCCCATCGGTGCCCCAAAACAACCGGGGGCAGATACCAATCGAGGTTCGCGGTATGCCAAACAAATCGCCACCCGATTTTCAACCTCTCTCAACACCAACGATGACGCTCCAGGCGCGGTTGATGTGTACCGGCGCATATTATCCCAGCAAGAAAATAACAGTGTTGTTGTTGTCACGGTTGGTTATATCACCAATTTGTCGTATCTGCTCGAAAGCGGGCCAGATCAGCACAGTTCATTGGCCGGCAAACAGTTGATTGAAAATAAAGTCCAAAAATTGGTGTGCATGGGTGGGCGCTATCCCCAACATTTGGACCCCGGCGTGTACGGCAATTTTAAACCCGACCCCAAAGCCGCGGTGAAAGTCGCCAATCATTGGCCGGGGGCAATCGTCTTCAGTGGATTGGGAGATGACGTTTTGACTGGTGAATCGCTGAAAGACACCCCCGATACAAATCCGGTCAAAATGGCCTACAAACTCTATTTGGGCGATAAACCGGCGCGCCCCAGTTGGGATCTATTCGCCGTGCTCTATGCCGCACGTCCAAACGAACCCTACTGGATCATGCAAAAAGAGGGATACAACCACATTTTTGAAAACGGGACCAACGAATGGCGCGAGAAAAACAAACCAAATCATTGGCTGCTGCAGGTGGAAACAGACAAGAAAGATTCTATAAAAAAATTAATGAACCAACTGATGGCAACATCTCCCAAAACAGATTAGAGTGTTTGCCAAAATTTTGTTCGTGTTGAGGAGGCGAACGCTCCTGCGGAGCCGGTTTGATCGAACCATTTCTGATTTACATGCATGGCCTGCACAATCCAAAATGATGATGCAAAAAGTCATTGAGGCATTAGCGTTGGATGTCTCGCGCGTTGCTTTGGTAGAAATGATTCGAGCTTTCAAACAGCCCGCCGCGGCGGGCTCGGCGGGAGCCTCGCCCTCCTAACAACAACGACCAGCACCGCGGAAGGGTCCGACGTTGCCGTTCTCCTGCCATTCCTTTCCTCCTCTCTTCCTGGTCCAGACAAACAAGCACAACGAATCACAAGGCTTCAATCAACAAAATTCCCCCTCATAATAAGCATTTCAAACACAATCCAATGAAAAAACCCAAGGAGACCAACATGAAAACCATTCGCACATTCACTATTACATTGGCGGCGCTATTCGCCCTGGCCACCCTCAGCCAATCTGCCCATCACGAAGATTGGAAAAAAATCTTCAACGGCAAAAACCTGAAAGGATGGACAATACAATGGCCCGGGCAATGGAGCGTGGAAGACGGGGTATTGATCGGCAAGCAAGACCCCGAAACCGGCGGTGATTCGTGGTTGTTCACCAACCATGAATTCACTCATTACACCCTGTCGCTTGAGTTCAACCACACGTCTGAACACAACAGCGGCGTCGGCATCTGCATGCCCAAAGAACACGAAGGCCGCCCCTCGCAATACGGTTATGAAATCCAGATCAGCGATATCGACGAAAAGTTCCCCACCGGCAGCGTCTTCCGCCATGTCTCCGCCAAAAGCGGAGCCCAAAAAGAAGGATGGAACAATATGGTCATCACTGTCACCAAAAATCATGTTAAAGTCGAACTCAATGGCAAGGCAGTCACTAACAGCGATGTGGAAGACACCCATACCGGCCGTATCGGCTTGCAAGTGCATGGCGGTGAAAAATTCAAAGACCAGGTGGTCAAATTCCGCAAGATCAAAATCCAAAAACTATAATGAAGTTGGTTTCTCCAATAACAGCATTTCATATAAGCAAGGTGGCCCGCGCCAGCGGGCCACTGAACCAACGCTTTACCCGCCATCCACACAGCCCATAAAATCAAAGTGTACTTCCAATAAGAAAAAATTTGACTATTCTGGTAATATCAGAACAATTGTTATTATTGATCGATTTTATTTTGGGAGGTAGATAATGTTGCGTAATGGATTTACTTTAATCGAACTTTTGATTGTTGTGGCGATCATTGGGATCTTGGCGGCGATAGCGGTGCCAAATTTTCTCAACGCTCAGGTGCGGGCCAAAGTGGCGCGTTCGATGGCCGACCAAAAAACAATGGAAAACGCCATATTGCAATATATGTTCGATGTCGGCGATAATCCCCCCCATCATCATGGGCTCAACCAGAATTACTGGCTAACGACACCGGTGGCCTATCTAAGCGGATTTCTGTATGACCCCTTTCAAGATTCGGCCTATACAAAAACCCTATTAAACGACAATCAACGCCTCGGTTTTACCAAAAGGCAACATCATTGGGACCCTTGGGATTTGCGCTATCACGGCCACCTGAATCCCACTTACTTCGATGCCAGCGTTAATCCTGATTTCGGGCTGCGCAAAAATTCCATCGGCATTCTCTTCGGTATGGGTCCTACAACCCGTTATTACGGCCAGAGTACTACTGATTTTCACCCTTATCAACTTTCGAATGGTTTGTATAGCATTGGCGTGATTCGCAGATACATTCCTGGCACGCCTAAGGTCGATTTTCCTATGCCGTAAATATGGTTCAACGATTTGCCTTTAATTGTTGCAAGGAAATAAGTTCTGCTTTGCCTTCTTCGATTTTTTTCATTCTTTTTTCAAGAATATTTTTATGCCATTCTGACGATTCGGCTCATTGTTTTGATCTCGTCTGTATTCATAAAATCTTCTCAAATGTATCCATTTAGCGAAAAAAAATTTTCCAGCCCCAACGGGGGCGCCATATGATAGCCAGGGGCAATCGC
>CAZEZQ010000018.1:0-6064 GCA_964516245.1 uncultured bacterium
GCCAGGGGCAATCGCCCCTGGAAAAAAGAAACACAAAACCCCTAGCCCTGTATGGCGAAATAAAAATGCTTTCAGATGGCTAAATGTTACAAAATAGTAGCATTGATGAGAATCAATGAGAATCCAAAGGAAGAATGTTTGAAATGCATGGGTCCCAAGGGCATGAAATCCATCGAAACAACTTCGAGTGGATCGTTGGTGGGAGTATTGGAACACGTAAACGTGTATGAATCGTAGTAAAAGGCGATCAAGGGTAGAATCAACGACATTCTACCCTTGGTACCCACGCAATTGTCAGAATTTGGATAGTCAGCATTTTTAGGATGAACAGAATAACAACTTCAGAAAAATGTTATTTGTAGAACATATAATCGGTATAGCCGGACAATCCAGTGCTTTCCGCCTCGTAGAGAGCCGTGATGTCTTCAGCGCTCAATGCGCGGCTGTAAATGCGAACCTCATCGATGATGCCCGTGTAAAATTGGAGCTCCACTGTCTGCTGCCGGTAGCCGATGCGTACTTCTTGATCAGAATCAGCTTCAGATGCAGCCGTATCGACCAGCAGCACCGTCCCGTTATCGTTTGTACTTTCCGATACATCTAACTGGCCGTCGACGTAATGCATCACATCCACCATAAATTCTCCGCCTTCCGGAAACACCGACGCGATAAAATGCCAAGTGTCATCACTGACAACGGTTGTTCCGATCAAGAAGGTCCCTTGAATTTCTGTTCGCAACGCGCCAAGTTGTCCGTTGCCGCTGCTGTTGTTGACGCGAAAATGCCATTTGGTGCCATTGCTGTTTGACTGCCCCCACCCGACAATGCCGGTTGATGCTTCGTTGTCCGCTGTTTTGATCCAGCAGGTGATCGTCCGTGGATCATTTCCCGCTATCCCGTACCAGGGGACGTTCACCCCGTCGTCGACTCCATCAAACTGGAGCGCATTGCCGCTGACACCGGACACCCATGCTGGATCGCCGCTGCCGACGACGGCATCACGTCCATTTCCAGACAGATCCGCCGAGGTGGTTCCGCCGCCTTCATCGAATGTCCAATGGCCTTCAAGTCCCGACGTGATATCCTGCGCTTGGGCAAGATAGCTGCCGCAAATAACAGCACCGATTAGCAAGCACCCATTCAAAATTTTTTTCATACTCATTCTCCCATTATTATACAGATTCGTTGTAAGCGATATATCCCATTAAAACGGGATATATCGCTTTTTAAAAATTTCATCTAATTTTCTCGTAACAATATATGCCATGTCAAGTTGATCTATCAAATAATCCAAAGTTTTTTTGGTTTAATAGTTATGTTCAAAATTTTGACGAAACAGATTCGCTTACGGCATTTGGACCAGGATTGCCAGGATTTTAATGGATTACCAATATGACAACTTCAGAAAAATGATTTGAATTGCTGGTATAAAAGTTTCATTGTATACTATTTGTATATGAATTGATAAAGATATTTGTGTTGTTGCCGTTATCCTGGCAATCATAAAAAATCTTGGCAATCCTGGTTCAAAAGCCGTCGCCGTTATCCTGAATATCCTGTGCATCCTGGGTATCCAGATTCTGGCAAAATTGAGGCTGATCAGAAACCGTTTTTCTCAAAAGATTGGGCTTGACAATCAGCCATGGAAACCATCGATACAAGCTTTTGAAAGATTGTTGGTAGGCGTGTTGAAACAATGGATTAACGATGGATCGCAGTGGGCTTTCAAAGGTAGAATAAACGACATTCTAACTTGGGCACCCGCGCACCATACATCGCTACCGGTGACTCCACAAGACAGAGGTATGTTATAAATGGGGAGATAACAAAAGTTCCACATGACTATTGTCCCCATTGCTGGGTAGAGTGGGACTATAAATTGGATCATCGCACATGTCCGCACTGCGGTTATTCACTTGGAGAAGAAGTTTAGTTATTGTTGGATACGGACGTATGCCCTCACTGCGAGCAGGGAAAAGTTTCAATGAATAACCTGCAATGTGATCATTGCGGATTCGTTGTTTCAGCTGATCTTGTGGTTTAGGGATAAAATTCTGGACTTATTAGTGAATCTCTTATTCCCCCTATTCAAGGGGTTGTGCCAAAAAATCCTCTGTCGGTTCCGGTATTTGTCGCAACCTGTTGACTTTCTTGGCGACAAATCTACGCTGTAGTTAGGCATAAAATTGAAGGAGATTATAGCCATGAGCGATTTGAATCCCATGCAGGAGACGCGTATCAATGTGCGCATTAAAGGTCCGCTGGCCGTCCATGTTGAACAAAGCATCGGGCCGCAAGGCTTGTATGAAAATCAAAGCGAATATATCCGCGACTTGATCCGCCATGATATGGAAAATTCTACCTTGAACGAAATGACGGAAGTGTTGCGCGAAAGCAATGCCGATATTCTTGCCGGCCGCGTTTTCAAATCCACCGGTGACTATTATAAAGATAAAAAGATGTACGAAGAGAAAGAAAAGAATGGCTGGGCGTGATCCTTGACTGATTATTATCTGACACGGCGTGTCTTTCAACAACTTCGCGATATTGAAGAAAGATCGGAGCGAAACTTCGGCCATGCCCAAACCGAAAAATACATGGCCGATATCTATAAAGGATTTGAGAACGCAGCGAATACTCCGCACCGTGATGAAAGCCGCTTTAATCGTTCAAACCCATTTTTCATGCAGCCGGCCGGCGTAAATCATTTTGCCATTTATTACCGTTTTGAGGATCATATTGTTATTGGCGCGGTCTTCGGCCAAGAAATGAATATTAAAAGACAAATAGCGAGACTTAAAAGTCGCTTGGCGCATGAGATTGACGTGCTGCACGAAAAAATCAACGCGAGAACGACTGATAAAGAGGGCTAACTACTAAAAATACAATAACTCTTATAAGATTTGAGATTCCGTTAGCAAATGGACATAAAGCAATGGTCTTAATTTGGTGTTTCTCCCACATACCGATAATATGTTGCTTTGGAAATCCCTACCGCATCACAGATATCCTGGATGGAGTTCTGCGGATTCTTGCGCAT
Organism: uncultured bacterium; assembly: GCA_964516245.1. Lineage (GTDB taxonomy): Bacteria > Hinthialibacterota > Hinthialibacteria > Hinthialibacterales > Hinthialibacteraceae > CAZEZQ01. Next base: position 3,041 of record CAZEZQ010000018.1, read on the forward strand.
GGCGGGTGCCAAGGGTAAAACGTTGTTTTTTACCTTTGAGAACCAACCTGGAAAAATCGTAGACTACGGTCACTATGATTCTCTTCACCCCTACTCTCTCACAGGCAAGGGAGTACGTCTTGTTCATCAAACTCAAATGGCTCATGCGACATTTATCGAGTTTGTGAGTCATTCAATCAAACCGGCTCCGCAGGAGCCTCGCTGATTGAAAACTCGAATCAATCGCACCCATAAACACGTGAGACATTCAACGCAAATGCCTAAATGCTTTTTTGCATCTTCGTTTTGGATTGTGCAGGCCATATAGGTACATCAGAAGTCATTCAATCAGCCCGGCTCGGCAGGAGCCTCGCCCTCCTCAAAACGAACGGCATTTTGGCACGGATACCAAGATCATGACGCGCCTTGGCGAGGCGCGAGGTTCGTCCACCAGCCCTTAAGCCAATCCTATGATTCCGAAATCTGAACTTTTCCTGTTTTCACACTTCAACTGTCAAACAACAAATCCGTGCAATCCATTTATCATCCGTGCAATCCATGATTCAAAAACCGTTGCTGTCATCCGTGTAATCCAAACATTTCCGTGCTATCTGTGGTTCAAAACGTATTCACCCGCAAGACCGCCAAAACCAGCCCCCCCATTTGGCGGTCTTGTTGGCGGTCTTGGAATTCTTTCTTACGATTCGGTTTCCAACAGCCCCCGTTTGCGCATCCAGGTTTCACAGAGGCCGGGCCATTGGTTGAGCACTGGGTCGTTGGGGGCCAGGCCGAAGCCGTGTTTGCCTTTTTCGAAGATGTGTATTTCGGCGGGGACGCCCGCTTTGCGGCAGGCCATGTAGAAAAGAACGCTGTTTTCAGGGGGGACCCCGGTGTCTTCGCCGGCATGCATCAAAAAACAGGGAGGCGTTTCACTGGTGACCTGCAATTCGCTGGACATGTGTTTGACCAATTCAGGATCAGGATTTTCTCCCAAGAGGTTTTTCTTGGAGCCTTTGTGTGTGTATTCGGTAACAAATGAAATCACTGGATAGAGCAAAATGGCGAAGTCGGGTCGGCAGCTTTCACGTTCAATCTGATCTTCGGCATTTGGATTTCCACTATCGAAATGCGTGGCGGAGCTGGAGGTCAAATGGCCGCCAGCCGAAAAGCCCAAGATGCCGATGCGGTTTTTCTTGATCCCATATTCGTTCGATTTGGCCCGCACCCAACGGATGGCGCGTTGAGCGTCTCCCAAGGGGATGGGATGCTGGTAATCGGGCGCGTGGCGGTATTTCAGAATGAATGCCGTCACCCCAAACGAATTGAGCCAGCGCGCCACATCGTGGCCCTCATGGTTCACCGCCAGTTTCCAATACCCTCCACCCGGGCAGATGATCACAGAGGCGCCAGTTTTGATTTCTTCCGGCGCTCGATACACCAGCATCGAGGGCTGGTCTTTTTCTTGATAGCCTTTCGCTCCAGGCGCGTCTCCCTGCCAAAGCAGGATTTCAGGGACACCAGTTTCAGATGCATAAGCCATAGAGGCCATTATGAGCCACATCACTACCACCGCACATTGTTTGTACATGAACTGTCTCCTTTTGTATTTACAAGTCATCAAAGTATTCCACTTGTGCAAGGGCAGACCAATGTCGCAAGCCCGCCATGGCGCGTCATGACCTTGCCACCCGGATTTCGATTGTGAATTATTGGGTTGGGTTTTCATACCAGATGACGCCCAGGTTTTCTCTTTCTTCGCAAGTGAACAAATCCAAGTCGCCGTCGTTGTCGGCATCCAACAGTTGAATAAGGTCGAACTTGGTTCCTTCCAATCCAGCGATATCAAACGGTTCCCAATCGGTGTGCAAATTGCCGCCGGTACGGCGAAACCCCATAATGCCGCGTTTTTCTTCGGCGTGTTCACAGGTAAAAACCAAATCGGTTTTGCCGTCGAGGTCGATGTCACCAATCCCCACCGCTTTCCCTGAGCCGGTATTCTCAGGCATTCCGATTGTATACAGATCCCAAAATTTCCCTCCAGGGACGTTCTGGCGATACAAAAGAATTCCATTGTCTTTTGTAGCGACGGCAGCATCATCCATGCCATCAAAATCAACATCGCCATAATCCAAAAACATGAATTCATGGTCTTCTCGGTTAATCTGAAACCGCTTCCATTGATTTTCCACCTGGTCGAATCCGGGGTTTTCCAGCCAAAAAGTAGAACGCTTCTCACCTTTCCGGTCGGTAATCAGCAAATCATCGTCACCGTCTTTGTCCATATCGGGATTCCGAATCGACATAATCCATTGGGCATCGATAAGCGGATGCCAGGTCCATTCATCCAAATTGCGGGGAGATTCAGGGGCTTGCAGCCAGCCCACTTGGGCATTATCCCCTTTCGAGCCGATCACCAAATCGATTCCATGTTTCCCATCCACCTGCATAGGCAGGCAAAACATCCATGCCTGCTTGTTTTGCAATTCAGGTATGGCTTCTGTTTCCCATGCGTCCGCTTGCATGTATTGCTCTTTTTCACTTGGAGCCCAATGGACGAAAACCGATTTGACGTTGCCTTCACAGCTGCTAATCACATCCACAGAACCGTCACCATCCAAATCAACAAAGACGGCATCTTCGGGAGAGCCCACCTCTCCAACTGTCACACTGGGCCAAGGCATTTTTACCGAATCTTTGCCGGGATGAAGGTAGATGCGAATTTGCGACCCTTCTTCCCAACCGGTGACCAAATCAGGCCATCCGTCTTCGTTTACATCATGCACACGAATGCCATCAGCCCCAGAGGAAGAGTTGTCAATCGTATGGCGGTTCCACAACGTAGAAGCCTGTTCTGATTGAGCCAAAGCAGACGATGCAACAATTTGCGACATCAAAACCAGGATAATGATTGGAATCAACGATAAGTGAATAGCATTTTTCATTTTATTTTTTTACACTCCAAATTATTAATTTTGCAAATCTTTCCAATTTCTATTTTCTCATTTTAAGAGAAAAAATTTGATTGGTAATGTGATGTCCAAGTAA
>CAZEZQ010000018.1:6074-17376 GCA_964516245.1 uncultured bacterium
ATTTAAGAAATAAGAATTCCAAAAATCTAAAGCCGGTTTTGTGAGATTTTGCAAAAAAAATAACACTCAATTAATTGGCATGGATCCTGTTAATTCAACATGAGAAATACTTCAAAAAATACTGATCAAATGAACAAGAGGTTGCTTTTACCTAAATGAATACCCTATTAAATCTTTCTGCAGTTTTGTTACCAGAATGTTTTGCCTCATTTGTGCATCAGAATGCAAAACGAGTTATTTTTTTTGAAGATTTAACCGGAAAAAAAATCCCCTGGGAAATTGAATACGAATCATTCAGTAAAATGCGTAAGATACTCAGTGCTACAGAACATGAGTTGCGGCGCCAATCGCATGATCCCATTTTCTGTTTGTGTACAGAAAAAGGAGTGTATTGGCTCGAAGGGAGCAAGTATCAAAATTATCTAGAGAATACAAAAGAACACGGCCGGCAGGAAATTGGTGAACCCTTGAACCAATTGCGGAGGTTAACCACAGCAGAAATTAACCAATGCCACCTCAATAATATGCGTGCATTGATTCTGCAGACGGCCCATGATTCGGTTGTATTGGAACAATTGAAAATGCAACTTCATAACAATTATTCAATGGTTCAAAGAGAAGCGAAACAAAGCATGCAAACGGTGTGGCGAATGATTCTGGAAATGCAAGGAAAGACACATCTATTCAATCTTGCCGAACAACAGTTCGTGATTTTGTTTGAACGTTGTATGATCACTCAAGATATGCTCGACTCTGGAGAAATCGACAAAGAACAGTTGGGTTACGATGCTGATCACTTACGCAGGGTTTCTAAACTCTTGGAAGAGCGTTTACGAGAATATCACAATCATACGATTGAATCGCTGCAAAGCATGAATCAAAATTTGAAAGAATCTCTGCGACAGGGAGAAGTCTCACAACTGGTACGAATCAATCGCTGGAATAAGATTAAGACGTATATTCAGGATTTCCCTGAAGAGTTGCTTTCTCAGTTTGCCTATTACAATGATGAAAAAAAACGAATCGCCCATATCATTACCCAACGGGAACGGGAGCTTGGAGAAAGCAAAGAAGGCAACAAAACTCTGATGGAGATGGATGTGATCGAACAAATGCAAAATCAATCTCCTCATGTCAATGAACTTTTTTTTGGATTCGAACAAATGCAATCCAACACGCAAAGAGTAAATGGGGCGAATCTCCCCCAGTTTCATCATTCACGAATGGCGGTTATGGAACGAAAAAATTAAATTTCATCAGCAGCAGGAATTGTTTTATGAAAATACAAACAGCAGATTCTTACATTGTAAGAAATGCCACTCAGAAGGTATTAAGTACAGTTCAATCAACATTCGGGGCAGACACGGGGGTCTGCCCCTACAATTATAAAAATCCAATTATTTTTGGTTGGTTTTCAAAGAAATAATGGAATGGGCAGGAATATCAAAAAATGAATGAAGCCATGGAAATGAATGCGAAAATATGCCTTGATTCAAATGCAATTCAAAAACTGGATTCTTTGGGTGGCAGCAAATTGGTCTTAAAGATGATCGAGTTGTTTTGTAAAAACGGGGAAGAAAAAATTGCTCAAGCCCTGGAGGCGTGGGATCAAAACGATATGCGTACCATTGAGAGGATGGCCCACTCGCTGGTATCCAGTTCGGGGAATCTAGGGGCGATTCGTATGCAGAAAATAGCCTCACAAATTGAGCGCAACGCTTCCAAACTAGAAACAGGAGATTTTCCTTCGTTGTTGCATGAATTGAAAGCCGCTTACGAACAGGTTCGTATCCGATTGGACGATGTAAAAAAGAGGTACACCCAATGAAAAAAATCGCCCTGGTAGAAGATAACCCTGACAACCGCTTGTTGGTGCAAGCAATTCTGGAGGATCATTTTAATGTGGTAGACTACGAAACCGGTGTGGAAGCCATACCGGGAATTTTGAATGACGTTCCCGATTTGGTCTTGTTGGATATTTCCCTGCCGGAAATGGATGGCGCTGAAGTGTTGGCTCAATTGCGAGAGAACGAGCAATTTAGCGCGATCCCGGTTATCGCTCTCACCGCACATGCCATGGCCGGAGACCGGGAAAAATATCTTTCTTTGGGGTTTAATGACTATATGACCAAACCTTTGGTGGATGAAAACGCTCTCATTGAGATGATCAACAAATGGATAGCATAAACACTCCCTCATTTTTTATGAATAAATAATTTCAAATTTTTTTTTATCTTCTATCTCTCATTTCTTCAAAATAGTATAGAATAGCTCGAAAATATTCTTAATTCAGAAGCTTTAAATTGTTTCTGTCTCAGGGGTATATTTTGAATTCGTCATTTTAGATTGCGAATGAGCATTCCACAGAAGAACCAGTATAAATATTTCATGTCGAATCTTGTTGATGGCGTGCAGCCATTGGAGAAGCAGTACATCCACTCCTCCCTCGGCTCCATTCTTCGCGACAATCTTCCTACCATTTGCTTTTTGTTGGCGGGATTGTATTTGGTGTTGTTTCTCGGCCATCTATCATTGTTGATGGGGGCCACCAAATGGTGGATGGCTTCGATTGCATTTCTTTCAGCGGTTGTATTTTTCGTTAGCGCATTTCTCACAAAAAAAATTTATATTTCACCTGAACTGGCTCACCCAATTGCGACTGGATTGGGAATCATCGTATTGGGCAATTGCGTGGCTCAGTTGGCATTTACAGGTGAACCTTGGCAAACCACAAATTTTAGTCTGCTTGTAGTGGGCGCCTCCTGTTTATTTTTGTCCTTTCAATGGTTGTTGGTTCTGATGGCGCTCACATTGATTGGCTGGATGGCAGTATTCGTATCGTATGGAGCCCCTGTCGAATGGTGGCATTACGGATTTATGCAACTTAGCGCGTCTATCGTAGGGCTTATTATGCACGCGATTCGTTTGCATCTCTATCGCCGGGAGACCCAGGCGGTCAATCAGTTGGAAGAAACTCAAAGTTCGCTAGAACAGCAAAAAGATGAATTAAGCCAGTTGGCGTATGATCTCAAGCGAGAAATTTCTGAGAGAAAAGCAGCGGAGAGCAAGCTGCGCACCCTAAGTTTGGTTGCCAGCAACACCGAGAACGCTGTGATTATAACCGACAAAAACGGTTATACCGAATGGGTGAATGATGCGTTTACGCGAATCACGGGATACGAATTGGAAGAAGTCAAAGGGAACAAACCCGGGCATGTGCTGCAAGGCCCGGATACCGACCCGGAAACCGTTCAGCGTATCCGAAAGCAATTGTTGGAAAAAAGAAGTTTTACAGAAGAAATTCTCAATTATCACAAGGATAGGCATAGTTATTGGTTGTCGTTAAGCATCACTCCCATCTTGGACGAGAAAAACCAGGTTGATCGATATATTGCTATTGAATCGGATATTACAGAACGAAAACGGGCGGAAGAATCTCTGCGGTGGCAGGCTCTTATTTTTGAAAACCTGCATGATGGGGTCGTACTACTGGATATGAACGGACGTATATTGGATTGGAACCATGCGGCCGAAGAATTATTTGGGTATACATTGGATGAAGTCATCGGAAAGAATCTCAGTCTCATTTTGGATTCGAATAACGAGTCTGAATTGTTTCATTTTGTCAATCATTATCTCTTCAGCTACAAACGTTGGTCGGGAGAAGTTAATTACATTTGCAAAAACCAAACGCAATTGGTGGCTTCAACCACACTGGCTCCGTTAAACGATACATCTGGCGAGCCGATTGGCACAATCAGCGTCATCAAAGACATTACGGAAAAAAAACAGGCGGAAGACGCTCTGAGGGAACGAGAAGAGCATTTGCGGCAAATTCTCGACAACGTGGTGGATGGGATTGTCACGGTGGATGAAGAGGGAGTCATCAAATCACTCAATCCAGCGGCTTCACGAATTTTTGGCTATTCACAAAAGTCATTGATTCATCAAAATTTCAGGTCGTTGATCCCTGAACAATATCACGACGATCTGGATACCTATTTGAAATCCATACAGTTATTACAACGGTCGCAAAATTACAGCTTGGGATTGGAGATCGAAGGCATCAGCCGGTACGGCGACACCTTTCCTATGGAACTGGCGATTAGTGATATGATGTTGGGAGGCAAACGGCATTATATATTGATCGTACGTGATGTGACCGAGCGCAAACAATCTGAAGCCGCCTTAATGGAAAGCGAAGAACGGTTTCGCGGCGCCTTCGACAATGCGGCCACTGGAATGGCGTTGGTGGCGCCAGACGGACGATTCTTAAAAGTGAATCGTTCTTTATGCGCCATATTGGGATACGATGAAGAGGAATTATTGGCCACTGATTTTCAAAGCCTAACCCACCAGGAAGATTTGGGAGAAGATTTTGAGTATACCCAACGAATTTTGGAAGACAAAATTCTGGCGTACCAAACGGAAAAGCGGTATTTCAATAAAAAAAAGCAAACGATTTGGATTTTATTGAGTGTTTCACTGGTTCGTGACAGAAAAGGCAAACCTTTATATTTCGTTTCTCAATTTCAGGATATTACAGAAAGAAAGCAGTATGAAAAAGCCATTCAAGAGAGTGAAGAACGGCTGCAGAACTTTTTGGATGAAGCCAATGACCTGATCCAAACCACGAGCCCGGAAGGGGAATTCTTGTATGTCAATCGGGCTTGGTTAAATACATTGGGATATCGCCCCGCCGAGGTTGCGTCGCTCAAGATATGGGATGTTATTGAACCCAATTACCACCAATTCTATGAAAGCACTTTGCAACAAGCATTGCATGGGAAATCAGTAAAAGATTTAGAGTTGGTGTTTCGAGCCAAGTCGGGACGGCAGATTATGGTGGCTGGGAATGCGAATTGCCGCTTTGAGGACGGCAAGCCGGTCGTGTTGCGAAGTATTTTTCGCGACATTACAGACCGCAAACGTGCCGGTGAAGAATTGCGCAAAGCCAAAGAAGCCGCAGAGCAAGCCAATCTGGCCAAAAGCCAATTTTTGGCCAACATGAGCCACGAACTCCGCACTCCGCTAAATTCAGTGATTGGATTTGCAAACATCCTAAAGAAAAACAAAAGGGGTACTTTAAGTGAAACGGATGTTAGTTTTTTAGAACGAATCACTGCCAATGGTTTGCATTTGCTTGACTTAATCAACGACGTTCTGGATCTTTCAAAAATTGAAGCAGGGAAGATGGATTTGGATATCAGCCAGGTAAATTTGGCAGAATTAACCAAGGAAGTTGTCACCCAAATGGAAGGCCAACAACGGCAAAAGAATATTGAAATTCGTTTGGATATCCTTGAAGATATTGAAACACTCGAAACCGACTACAGCCGCTTAAAGCAAATTCTGATTAATCTTGTAGGCAATGCTCTAAAATTTACAGAGCAAGGGAGTGTGACCATACAATTGGAAACCCTCCCCAACACCAAAATTCCAAAACAAATCAATGTCATTGATACCGGTGTCGGAATTCAGAAAGAAAGATTGGAAGCGATTTTCAAGGCATTTCAACAAGCCGATAGCAGTACGGCGCGCAAGTTTGGCGGAACAGGATTGGGGCTATCTATTTCACGGTCGTTGTGTCAATTGCTAGGGTATGCATTGGTGGTTTCGAGTGAAGTTGGAACTGGATCTACATTTAGTATACTTTTTGTACCCGATATTTCTACAACAGAGGGTACAACACCCCCCACAGTGAATTTGTCTAACACCAAAACCATATTGCCTTTTCATTCTGAAGATGAGAGTAATATCCCAGAACTAAAAGGGAAACTTGTTTTAATTATAGATGATGATTCTGATGCCCGTGTGTTGTTGGCTCATTACTTGGAAGAGTTTGGGTGTTCTACGATAACGGCAACCGATGGTGAAGAAGGTTTGAAATTGGCCAAACAGCACCATCCAGATTTAATTACGACAGATATGCGAATGCCGGGAGTGCATGGCTGGGAAGTGTTGAAACGTTTGAAAAGCGACCCTCAATTGAGTTCGATTCCTGTTATTGCTGTTAGTATTTTGGCCCAGGAAAATTTGGGGACAACTTTTGGCACCATCGATTTTGTGCCCAAGCCTATAGACAAGCATATATTGGGTGAGGCTCTCAAGCGGAATCTAACCCAAGCAAAATCATCAATAGGAAAAATTCTCTTGGTTGAAGATGAGCCCAGCACCCAATTGATGATTTCGGAACTACTTAAAAACGAATCGTTTGAAATCGATATTGCATCAAATGGTGAAGAGGCTTTACAACATTTACAGACAAGTCAACCCGATTTGATTTTATTAGACTTGCTTATGCCGAAGATGGATGGCTTTACCTTTTTAGAACACTTGCGAAATAATCAGGGATTTCATTCATTGCCTGCAGTAGTAATCACATCGAAAGAATTAAATGGTGAAGACTTAGAACAACTTCAAAAACAATCTTATGACATATTAAGAAAAACCGATGATTTTCAACATCAGCTCAAGCAGTGCCTTTCAAACTATTTCTCTTAACCCTCTGCTTTGATTAAATTTGCGAATCGTTCAACCATTCGTTTCACTTCTTGGGGCTTATCAAATGGTTTCTCATCGAAGACGCACACATGGCCTCTCGTATTGCCTGCCTGGTCTACAATGGGAGAGCCGGCATAAGATTCAATATTTAACGCGGCCAAGTCTTTATCATTAGGAAATTGTTGTTGAATTCCAAATGAATAGCATTGTGTGGCGCCTCCGAACACAGATTCGCATGGCGCTCCATCCAAATTGTATTGAAATAGTGGTCCATATTGGTCCCCCATCCAAAAAGCCAATGCCTTTGTGCGCCAGAGGTCACCATCTCTTTGGGTCAGTAGGGCGTATTTCAATTGAAGTGAACCAGCCAGAGTGGGCAATAACTCGCCCGCTTGCTTCCAAGTTATAGATTTGGATGGAAAATCAGTCAAAAAAATCGGATTATCGGGAAGCATCGAAATGCCAATACCTTGAAATATCAGAAATTTCTTGTTAATTATACATTTTGTATTGTAAAAACAAAAAATTTCAATTATATTCAATACATGCTTACAAAATTTAGTTCGTCTGATAAAATTTATTTACATATTGATGATTCGGCAAAAAGTCTTTTTTGGAGCGCGGGCGTCCTCGCCTGCAACAACATACAGTGTAGGCTGGATGGCCGCGTTACTATATATTGTGTAGTCGTTTTTAGATCAGACTTTTTGCCGGATATTCATATATTGCGCTAGACTTTTTGAGATACATAAATTATGGAACAAGCCCAGAAATTGGAAATAGAAAAGGCCGAAATTTTTGTTCACGATCCATCTCTTGGAAGACCAAGGGTTCTCATTGTTGACGATGAAGAAACCACTCAACTAATTTTACAAACCCATTTAGAAAAGAACGGGTTTCATGCCACTCTTGCAAGTACGGCTGAAGAGATGAACCAATATTTGCAAGAGAATGACTTTGATTTGGTTCTCCTTGATTTGCAGTTGCCGGATGGTGACGGAATTGAACTAATTCGGCCGGTACAAGATTCGATCCCCAATGTACCTGTCATTATTATCACAGCGCATGGAAGCGTGGAACGGGTTGTGGAAGCCATGCGCAATGGAGCGTATGATTTCGTCAGCAAACCGATCGATTTTAATCGCCTTTCCGCCATTTTGAAAAATGCTTTGGAACGCAACCGGTTAAAACGCAAAGCCGAAAGTTTTGAACGCACACGGCGCACTGGACTTTGTGATTTAATAGGCGGCAGCCCCGAAATTCAAGTCGTTTATCATATTATTGAAACAATCGCGCCAACCAAAGCATCCGTATTTATCGTTGGGGAAAGTGGGACGGGAAAAGAATTGATCGCCCGGGCAATCCATCAACTTTCTGACCGTCGCAATCATAACATGGTAGACGTGAATTGCGCTGCCATTCCAAAAGATTTGCTTGAAAGCGAGTTATTCGGCCATGAAAAATCTGCGTTTACCGGCGCCAACCAGAGAATGATCGGCCGTTGCGAACAAGCCCATTTGGGGACATTGTTTTTGGATGAAATCGCGGAAATGGATATGAACCTGCAGCCCAAACTGCTGCGATTTTTGCAAGAAAGATTTTTGTATCGAGTGGGAGGAAAAACCCGAATTGATGTAGACACACGGGTAATATCGGCAACCAACCGCAACCCCATGGAAGCAGTGAAAGATGGAATTTTGCGTGAAGATTTGTATTACCGATTGAATGTTGTTCAGATCGATGTGCCTCCCTTGCGGGAACGGGTGGAAGATATTCCCGATCTCGCTCAATTCTTTCTTGAGAAATTTGCCCGGGAGAATGGTAAAGAATTTCATGAAATTTCGTCTTCTGCAGAAGATGCAATGTGTAGTTACCGTTGGCCAGGAAATGTTCGGGAATTGGAAAACGTGATTCAACAAGTTGTGATATTGAATCAAGGGCCGATGCTCGAAGCCAACATGCTGCCAGAAACATTGGGCGGAACCTCACTGCAAGCCAGCATCACAGCAGACTTTCGAAGCCAAAGCCCGGCCTCTACCCCCATAAATGAGAGTCCCAGTGCTTACAGTACAAAACCTTCAAATGAAATCATTTCTTTAGAAGATATGGAAAAGCATGCGATTGATAATGCCCTGCGCATCATGGAAGGCAACGTTTCAAAAGCCGCAACGGCCCTAAAAGTTAGCCAGGCAACGCTGTATCGAAAAATACGAGATTTCGGATTTGTCCCCAAACAATACAAATTCAAATAAACACTACGTTTGTAACTTCATGGAACAAATCATACAGAAAAACCTGTAATGGCCTGCATTGTCCAACTGTTTGATGCAGGTCAACTGTTTGGTGCTTGACTACGGCCAAAAGCAAAGGATAATGTTTGGGGTTGCAAGCATATCGTATTGACTTATGCAGTTATATTGCATCGACTCATGCAGTATGTACAGCATTCACAAAAAAGATAAATGCGGGAGTAGCTCAATTTGGTAGAGCATCTGCCTTCCAAGCAGAAGGTCGCCGGTTCGATCCCGGTCTCCCGCTTTCCCTAAATTCTCTAAACCCCTTCAAAATAAGGCCTTTTCTACACTTCACGCTTAAATTTTTTCCTTGACTTTAAGCCGTTATCATGCTTTCTTAATAACCAGTTGATAACCACTCACGTAACCACCCAATTATGGTTATCAACCAGAAAGAGAGAGCAACATGGCCTTTCTGGTAAAGCGTGGGAAAATCTGGTACCTCCGGTATAAAAATGATCAAGGTAAGTTGGCCTGGAAATCCACCGGGTTAACCTCAAAGAAACGGGCTGAAGCCGAATTTCTTACGCCCATCAAAGAACGGGAGCGCCTGCAAGGGTTTGGTATCGAGGTTCCCAAAGATATCACCTTGGGTAATCTATTCAAAGAATTCATGAAGCGTAAGGGCGTTCATTACTCCAAGAAATGGCAAACCGACCTGAATCATCATTTCACCAAGATTCTTCCCTTCTTCGGTGAAAAAACCATTGTGAGAGACATTACAGCCAGTATGATCGAAGACTACCGCGCTGAACGATTGGAGAGGGTATCCAAACGCACCGTCAATATCGAAGTCCATCATTGCCTGCTCTTGGTTCTCCGCTATGGCGAAGAACAAGGCTACTTGAAGAAGGTTCCCAAAGTTAAACGCCTTAAACTGGATGAAAAGAAACCGCGATACCTCAACAAGAACGAAATCGAAGCCCTTGGTGTTGCGGCACAAGAGCACAGTCAAGAAATGCTTGCCTATTGTTTTCTCATGCTCTGGGCTGGATTACGCTCCGGTGAAGCCCTTGCCCTACGATGAGAAGATGTAAATTTTGAACACCGTCTTATCCATGTCCAAAGCCGGGATGATTGGAAAACTAAGACTGGGAAGAACCGCCATATCCCAATACCTGATGAATTACTTCGATTTCTGAAAGACCGGCGCAAGAAAAACCTGGAAGCCACCAAGGTTTGTGAAGGAAAAACCTCGCCCTATATGCTCACACGTCATTTCAAAAAGGTCGTAAAAGCGGCGAAATTACCTACAACTGGTGATAACCGGGTGACACCCCATGTTCTACGGCACACTTACGCCAGCCATTTGGTTATGGCAGGGACCCCACTTTACACCGTTACTGAATTGCTGGGCCACAGCGACCCAAAGACCACCCAGATTTACGCCCATTTAGCGCCAGACCATCTACACCAACAAGTGAAAAAACTCTCGTATACAGTCGAGGAAAATCATGAGTGAAACCACTGTGGTACATCTTCCAGAGCCTACCGGTAACCAACTGGCCGAAATCAAGCAAGGGCCGGAGAATCCCGCCAAAGCTTATATTGCCAGCCTGACCAGCCAGGCTTCGAGAACCACTATGGAACGCGCCCTGAACGATATCTCACATCTTTTAACGGATGGTGTGTTTGGAGCCTATGAATTCCCTTGGGAGCGTCTCAGAGCCAAGGATACGGGTGCAATACGGGCATTGCTCGCTGACCGTTGCGCACCGGCCACGGCCAACAAGAAACTGGCGGCGCTGCGCGGTGTGCTCAAAGAAGCCTGGCGCATGAACCTGCTTTCCACCGATGACTATATGCGCGCGGTGGATATCAAAGGCATCAAAGGATCCACCTTGCCCAAGGGCCGGATGCTCAGTGAGGGTGAAAAGGTGGCGCTATCCAAAATCTGTTCGATCGATCCCACTCCCGCAGGGATACGGGACGCGGCCATTATCGGATTGATGGTATCAGCCGGACCGCGCCGGGATGAAGTCACCCATATCATGCTGGACCATTTCAACCCATCCACCGGTGAGGTTCGTATTATTCGCGGGAAGGGACGGAAAGACCGTATTGTCTACATTGATAATGGTGCGCTGCATGCCATGAAAGACTGGTTACAGGTTCGTGGCAACCAACCCGGACCGTTGTTCTGCCCGGTAAACAAGGGCGGCATTATTGAGATACGCAGTCTCACCAGCCAAGCGGTCTACAACATGCTCAGGAAACGGGCAAAGCAAGCCGGTGTGGAATCATTCAGTCCTCACGATATGCGGCGCACGGTGGCCAGTGAGTTGATTGAGAAGAAGGAGGCGGGAACGGCACAGAAGTTTCTTGGCCATTCCAACATCAGCACTACCATGCGGTATGACAGAAGGCCTGAAGAAGAAAAGCGCAAGGCGGCCAGCCTGCTTCATTTCCCGTATTTCAAACCGGCGTTTCAGTTTTTAGAAGGCTGATTCTTATAAGCAATCTTTTTGAAAGGAGGTGACACCATGAAAGCGACACCCAACACA
>CAZEZQ010000019.1:0-17370 GCA_964516245.1 uncultured bacterium
TCCATTTGGAACGATTTTAGGGATTTACAATCTATGGGTTTTGTTTTCGCGCGAAACCATTCTATTGTTTGAACAGGGCGGAAAACCCGCCTCACAAAACACTCTCAATCCAGAATGAATCTTTTCAATCATTATGAACTATTTACATCATTTCAACACGATTGTTTTTGCTTTCCTTCTTCTGATTGCATCTCCATGCATTTCAATATCCCAGACGGAAGCAAACAATCCAACTCAATATGTAATCATTATTACTGGTACTGAATTGTTGAATGGATTGTATGCCGACAGCCATACTCAGTTTCTCACTCGCACACTCAATCCACTTGGCTGCCAGTGTGTGGCATCGATGTTTGTTGGAGATCAACCAAAAGACCTCCGGGATGCTTTAGAGTATGCCTCACAACATGCCGAATTGATAATCGTTACCGGGGGATTAGGCCCTACGGAAGATGATATAACACGGGAAGTATTATCAGACTACACAGGTGTGAAACTCAATCAAAAACAAGAATTGGTTGAATATTTGCAAAAACGCTTTCACCAAAATCAATTGCAAACCAACCGCAAGCGCCTAACATTGACACCAGCAACAGGCACATATATGCCCAATCCAAACGGTACGGCAGCGGGGTTGATTTTTGAAGCTTCAGATCATGTGATTGTAGCCATGCCGGGGCCCCCGCGTGAACTTCGGCCCATGGTTCAAAACCATTTGCTCCCCTATTTGGAATCGAAATTCGGCATCAAAACCATTGGAGCATCAATCACCATGCGTTTTGTAGGCATAGGTGAATCGAGCATCGATCGAATTATGGACGAGCATTTAACTTTTCCTGATGACATCATAATTTCTTCTCTATTTGAATATGGGCGCGTTGATCTCACGTTTGGAGTTCCAGGCAACAGCGATCAAGACCGCAAAAAATTGAAACAATTGGAAAAAGACCTGCTGAAACACATCGGTGAGTACATGTACACGGATGAAGGTTTAACCTTGGAACAAGTCGTTTTGAATGAACTTCAAAAACGCCAGGCTACTTTAAGCACGGCCGAAGTAGGAAGTGGCGGAGCTTTGGCTGCAAGTTTTATTTTTTCTGCAAACCCCAACGGTGTTTTTCAGGGAAGCACGATTGCACCCAGCAATAACGCCTTACTCGAAAAACTGTCAATAATCAACGAATCATCAGAAAACCTAAACGGTGATGAATGGGCGAAACGAATCGTACAGAAAATCACAAGTGGAAATCCTTATCATTGGGGAGTTGTGGTATCAGAAAAATTTGAAGAGCAAGACACACACTATGTATGGCTAGGTTTCGGCTCTGATCAAGTTGGATATGAAGCACAAAAAATTTCCCTTCGCGGCAGTGGAGAATCGATGCGTGACCGATTGGTCACGTCAATCTTAGACCGGCTGCGCCGCAAGTTGACTATACAAGATCCTTCCCACTAAACGAATTCCATCCAAATCAAACGAACACTAGGATATCTACAATGGTTGAACCTATACATATCGATTGCATTGGCGATAGTTTGACAGCGGGAGTCGTCAAACCCGACTATCCCCAATTGTTGGGTGAGCGATTTATACAAAACGGGATGGACCATGTCAAAGTTCACAACGGTGGAGAAAAAGGATTTACCATCAAAGATTATGTTGAGTTTTTGGCAACGGATGCGACGGTTCCAGGCTTTCAGGCCGGAACATCCGATTATGTGTTGGTGATGCTGGGCACCAACGATACCCGCTCCACCAAACAAACACCGCTTGATGAAATGGAACAAGAGTATCGAAAATTGCTTTACGCCATTGATCAAACCGTTCCCTCTGCTTTGATCATGCTGGGATTGCTGCCGGAATATTACGGTCCGGTTGAAATTCAATGGCTAGGAGAATTGCATGTGTTTCATGCAGCAGACCGCATTCGTGATGAAATCAATCCCATGATAAAGCGTCTCTGCGATGAGTACACACTACCGGCTGTTGATTGTTATACCCCTCTTAAACAGGCAGGACCGGATGCATTTGTCGATGGAATCCACCCCAACCAGAAAGGCAATGAAATCTTGGCTGAAACCTGGTTTCAAGAATTAATACCGAGAATTCAAATCAAGAAAAATGCCTAACCAAAAATATTTGAATTTTCACAAATGTAGGGGCATACCCCAGTGTATGCCCCGAATGCTGTTGACATTGCACTTAAATCAATTCTGAGGAATAAATTCCCAAAATCACGCGTAAGAATCTAATTCACATCTTTTTCAATCTGACTGCACCCTCTGCAATTCATTTTGTATATTAGATATTGTGATATCTTGATGATTAAGAATCGATTTGACCTCACCATCTTTTAATACAAGCAGCTGAGGGCTTTCGTGTTTCACATTCATTTTCGATGCAATTTCGTTTGACAAAGGCCTCTGATCTTGTACCACCACTAGATAAATCTTCGTTTGACCGTCCATTTGCAAAAACGAATCAACTTGCTGTTTGGCATACATCGATATAGGACAGGTATTACTATGTTTAAATACACAAACCGGTTCTTTTTGGCTGCTTTCTACACATTCGTTTAATTTTTTGATTGTATCATATACTCCATTCGACATTCCTATAAAACTCCATGACTTGGTTTTCTGAACTTCTTGGTATTTTCCAACACTTGGCTTTCATCAAAAGATTGGTACGCTTTGATTATTATAGAACATTAAGTGGAAAGTACATCCCCTTTACTGCAATTATGAGGTGCTTGAATGCCAAAACCATGGAAAATATTGTCCAGCAATTTGGTGCTGGAAACCAAATATGTAACCGTTCATAAAGATGCTTTGGAACTCCCCAATGGACATCAAATCCAAGATTACTATGTGTTTGAATTTAACGATTGGGCCCGTGTGGTGCCTATTACCTCCGACCAACAATTGATTCTTGTAGAACAATATCGCCACGGTGTCAAAAAAATTACCTGTGAGTTCCCAGCAGGCATGATGGACCCTCATGAACAATCCGCAATCGAAACGGCCAAGCGGGAACTTTTAGAAGAAACCGGTTACACCAGCGAAGATTGGCTGCCGCTTGGGTCATTCAAACTCGGACCCTCTCGAATCAAGAATGGATTTCATCTGTTTCTCGCTCGAAATTGCTATCTTACTTCATCGCAAAATTTGGATGCAAGTGAAGACATTCATATCCGCAAAGTGAGTTTCTCTGAATTTGAACGGATGTTTGAAAACGGACAGGTGTTGGATACTGATTCCGCCCTTGCATGGCAACTATGCAAGACCAACGGATATGTGATAATATAATTCAATTCACCAATCCACAACCGATCCGTCGAAATCGCTGTAGGTTTCAGGATTCTGCCAATCGTGTCCAATCTTGTCCTCCAACGCATCGTCATCCAATTCAATTCCCAATCCCGGTTTTTTGGGCAGTGAGATATAACCGTCTTGGTTTTGAAATGGTTCTTTCAGGTAACCTTCTCCTAATGAAACCTGTTCTTGACACAGAAAATTCGGGATCGAAGCGGCGATTTGAATTCCAGACGCCAATGATATTGGCCCCATCGGGTTATGCGGAGCAATAGCGGCATAATACGCTTCTGCCATCCCAGCAATCAAGCGCACTTCGGTAATCCCACCCGCATGGCACAAATCGGGCTGCAAAATGCTGGCCGCTCGTTTTTCGAGTAACTGGCGAAATCCCCATTTGGTAAATATTCGTTCACCCGTAGCAATCGGCAAATGAGTGCTTTTGGCAATGTCGGCCATAACATCCACATTTTGACATTGCACAGGTTCTTCGATAAACATGGGTTGATAGGGTTCCAATGCTTTCACGAGCATTTTGGCAGTCTGTGGTGGAACCTCTCCGTGAAAATCGATACCAATGTCATTTTCCGGTCCAAGCATGTCTCGCAATTTGCCAAACTGTTCTGCTGCGTGATCGATAAACGCTTTGCTTTCTACAATGCGAACACTGTGTTTGCTTTCCACTCCAGTTTTAAAAGTGTGGAAACCCTGTTCAAGCGATTTTTTCAAAGCTTCAGGCCTATCCACATTGGCGCGAGCGTAGATACGAATTTTGTCACGCGTTGGGCCACCAAGCAGTTCATATACGGGTACGCCTAATGCTTTGCCTTTGATATCCCATAGCGCTTGATCGATTCCCGAAAGAGCGCTGGTGAGGATAGGTCCGCCTCGATAAAACGCATGGCGGTAAATCGCCTGCCAATGATGCGCCACCCGGCGTGGGTCTTTGCCCACCAAATAAGGCTCGATCTCAGAAATGGCAGTAGCGATCGTTTTGGCACGGCCTTCGAGCAAAGGTTCACCCAAACCCACAATGCCTGCATCGGTGTGTACTTTTAGAAAAATCCATCGTGGCTTTACCAAAAATGTTTCGAGTTTGGTGACTTTAATGTTCTCTTTGTTTCGAATCGGCGCATCTTGATCGTCTGCAGCATCGGCAAATTGAGATAGATTGTGCAACATCCCCATACCAAAGCCACCGGCCATCATGCGCATCATAGTACGGCGTGAGAAAGTCGATGAAGACATAAGATTTCTCCCCATTTTGAATAAATGTTTTGTTTGAATACAATATTTGACGACTGATTCGATAACATATTCAAATTTAGTATCTACCGCATATCGATCAAACCGAATTTACCAACACTGCCAGCGGAAACTCACAAAACAAATCAGATAATTTCATCGTTTCATCAGCGGATATTCTTTCATCTGTAAATATATTATGCCATGTTCGAGAACCCATTCCATTCATTTTCAAAATGGTATCATTCCATACGGTTTCCCCAAGTGGCCACTGATTGGGTGGTGTAATCGTGGAAAGCAAACGGGGGATAACAACAAGTACGGTATCATTTCCATACATTCTTGAAAAAGCGCAAATGTGATTTTGCTGCGGTCCTTCGGCATGATGAGCGGCATAGTTCCCTTCTTGGAAAACTAGTAAATGATCGTTCCGCAATTGAAGCGTTTTCCAAAGTGTAAAGAGTTTGATTCGGCCATCCTTCCAATGTTCAAGCAATTCAGCGCGTAACCCATGTAAATCGTTTTGACTGCGTTCTTGTATTTCATTCAAATTGGCTTGCCGCTTCTCAAAATCCACTGGGCGCCGATTGTCTGGATCCACCAAGCTGAAATCCCACAATTCGGTTCCTTGATATAAATCGGGCACTCCAGGTGATGTAATTTTCAAGACGACTTGAGAAAGTGAATTGATGGCCCCATAAAATGCAATGCTGGATTGGAAGGCCAGAAAACTTTGAAGAAATTCATTTTCTTCTGAGATATCCAGCATCTGATCGACAAATGAATGCAACGCTTTTTCATGCGCTTCGTCTGGACGCATCCAACTGGTATGCACTTTGGCCTCCCGGCTGGCTTTGATCAAATAATCTTTTAGCCTCCCAATCAGTTCTTCATAGTTCGGTTCGTCATTGGGCCAAAATCCAATCAATGTCTGATAGAGCATATATTCTTTGTTGGCATCGGGAATACGCTGGCGGCGAACCGTGCTCTTCTTGCCTTCATTGAGTTCGAACCAACGTTTGAGATAAAACTGCCAGGTTTCGGGCATTTCAGAAAGTACATGAATGCGGGCTCGCACATCTTCACTCCGTTTGGTGTCATGGGTAGACGACGCATTCATCGAATGAGGCCGCTTCTCACATTTGCGCTGGTTATGCTCGTGAAACTGTTCAAGCGATAGGGTTTGAGCGCTAGGATCCCCTCCCACATCGTTTAGACTAATCAGCCGGTTGTAAATATAGAAAGTGGTATCTTCAAGCCCTTTCGCCATCAATGGACCGGTGAACTGTTGCCAACCCAATACCAAATCGAGCCATTGTTTTCTCCGATGAGCGGGAACGACCGATGGAATTTCCAACTTCAACACTTTGCGTATGAATTCCAGTGCCTGAGTTGATAAAGCCGGGGTGCGCTTTTTGGCCTCATTGACGGCAAAATCCACATAAAACGAATCCCGCGGCGAGCACGAATACTCTCGCGCATAATTTCGATACACCGGCAGGCAGGCGGTAACTTCAATAAACGCCCTGCCCACTTGTGAAATGGGGAGGTCGCGGGCATGCCGGTCATGTTTGGCCAGTTCGCTCAATCGTTCACGCAAACGGCGCACTTCTCCAGCAAACAATCGGCTCATGACCAATTTCTTCTTGTCGTATACCATGGTTTCGAAATCAACCGATTCATCCAATACCCAGGCATACACATCATCCAAGGCTTGAACGTGGTCTTTGTCGAGAAACAACCCGCCCAATTGTGTCATAAACTCATAGCCGGAAGTCCCCGCTACCGGCCAGTCTTCGGGCAAGAGTTCATCTTCACAAAGAATTTTTTCCACAACAATGTAAAAGGGATTCTCTTTCGAAGCGGAATACGTATCACAGATGGTCTCCTGAAGTTGTCCCAAATATCCCAATGGATCGTAAAGTCCATCCACATGATCGATACGCACCCCGTTGATATGCCCCTCACGAATCAGGCGCAATATCAATCGATGGGTTTGTTCAAACACTTTTTCTTTTTCCTGACAGAGACAAATCAAATCACTGATGTTGAAAAAGCGCCGGTAGTTGATTTCCTCCCCCGCAATCTTCCAAAATGAAAGCCGGTAGGTCTGTTGATTGATTAACTCTTCGAGCATATCGAAACTGCCCGCAATGCCAGATTGGCCATTGATACTCTCCAACATTTCGTTGATGTGTGTTTGCACTTCGGCATCGGCATCGTACAGTTCTTTAAGACGGCGCTTGATTTCACGAACGCGGGAATCGGGCAGATACCGTTCTGATTCATCCCGCTCCAACACTATTTCCATGTCCCGAAAATCACGAATCAGTTGTCCCAATGCCTGGACAGATGGAGATTCCACTCCCAACCGTTCTTCAAAAGAAGAATAGTTATACTCCAATAATTCTGGATATGAAGGCAAACTCAGAGGAAAGCGGCGGTCCCAATACCCAATCGAAAATTGCCCTTCTGCGAGCATCAATCTCAGCTGGCCCTTTTCCAAAACCGTTCCAAAAGGTTCACCCAACAAAGGCAGCATCACTTTGCCCTGCAAAAAATTAAGCAGCGGTTCCCAGTTGACATCAAAAAAGTGAGCGAATGGCGATTGTGTCCCCTTCTCCAACACGTCTCGCCACCAAGGATTCTCTTCACTGGCGGCCATATGATTGGGGACAATATCAAGAATCAGGCCCAAGCCTTGTTCCTGCAAGGTTTGAGACAAACGGAGAAATTCTTCTTCTCCACCAAGCTGTGAATTGATTTGAGATGGATTGGTGACATCGTATCCATGGCCGCTGCCCGAACGAGCCTGAAGCAGCGGCGATGAATAGAGGTCTGATACGCCAAGTTGTTTGAGATAACCGGCAATTTCATTCGCATGTTCAAATTGAAATCCGGGATGAAATTGCAACCGGTATGTGGCTGCCGGAATTTTCACAAAACACTCCTCTACATGTTAACAATTAACCTAAATGATTGATCTTCAAGATTCCTGCCGGATCACCATGCCCAGCTTTTCACCCAGCGATTCAAACAAACGAACCCATTCTCGCGCTTCGGCTGAAGCCGGTACATTTTGCTTAAATTCAGGATACCGGTTTTTCAGCAATGAATAGTACACATTTTGTACTTTCCATAGGTTTAAATAAAAGGGAAGTTCGTGTGTGAGCTCCGCATAACTTAGAAAACGTTTCAAAATGTCCAAATTGTCGGGATCGCGGGTGAGTGATTCAGCCACCCGCTCAAATTTGCCGCGAAACAGATGGCTTAACCCTTCTTCATCCAGGCGCAAATTCCAAAGATGAATTTCTTCCAGCACCTCGCGTATGCGGTCAAAATCCAGATCGTCTGATTCATGATCGTTTTCGAATTCACGCCGCAGTTCCGAATTGTGTATAAATTCCGCCGCCGTACGCAATGCCTTCGGCTGCGGCACATTCAATTCAGAGAGAAACAACATCATTGGGACATTGGGCTCATACATCTGGCGGTAATGGGTCACAGCAGTTTCAAGCGTATTTTTCATAATCAAATCAATGATCTTACGCTGTTCATCACGAAACAGTTCGCGCAGCGAATACGTGAGTTGGCCGAAATTCTTATCCAGAAAACGAATGGTGGTGGCGATATCGGCTTTGGAAAACGCGTCACGAATATCCCGGGTGAGTTCCAAATATTCTTCATCACCTTGATACGGGCGTATGCCGCCGTAGAGATTGTGATCCCCAAGGTGAACCACAGCAAAACTTAAACTGTCAGATTCCAATGTAATTTCGGAAGTCACCATGGCTCTGCCTACCACCAACTTCGCCTGGCCCACTTCGAAACTTTCATAATCAAAACGGTCAACACTAAATTGAAAGATATGGGTAAAATCTTCGTATTCTTCAAATATCGAACTCATGGCGTAATGAGCCGCAACTTTATGCAAATCGACCATTGCGGGTTTAACAAACTTATTGTAAATCGTCCGCCCATCTTTGTTTTCGGGGATATTGCTCTTCGCCAATTCCAAGTATTTTAAAAACTCCTCTTCCAAATCTTCCGTGGTGAAGTTCTTGGCCAATTGAATCACCCGTCCTGCATACTGAATCACCTGAACTGTTTCAATACCGGAAAGTTCATCGAAAAACCATCCACAACTGGTATACATCAGCATGGCATGGCGCTGCATCTCAAGCAATTTCAAAATCGTGACGCGATTGGCGGTTGATTGCGAGTGACGGGCATGTTTGCGCAGGTAGGTTTCCAAACTATCATTGGAACGGTCTAGAATAACATCGATATAATCGTTGCGCGCTTTCCATGGGTTTTTGAATATTTTCTGGCTTTCCCGCTCATAGATAGGGGCCACACGGTCTCGCAGCCAGTCCAAGGCATTACGCAGTGGAGCACGCCAAGCCTGATTCCAATTGGGGTAACCACCGCCATGACATCCGCAATCTTCCATCCAACGGCCAATGCCGTGCGAACAGCTCCATGCGGTGTTTTCATATATCTCCACTTCATGGGTCAGAGGGTGTTTTTCCAAATACAGGCCGTAGTTGATCAGGCTTACATCCTCATTTTCTTCAATTAGTTTCATCGCATAAGCCAATGCCATATCTCCCTTGTGATGATGGTGGCCGTAGGTTTCACCATCAGTGGCGATATGTAGAATCTGCGGCCAGTCTCGTTCGTCACTAAAGGCATTCATCAGGCGATTGGCAAAATTTTGTCCATCCGTTAGCAATCGCTCAAAGGCAATAGCCTGCGATATGGGGCCATCGTAAAAAAACAGCGCCATCGTCCGGCCCGATGGCAAGGTGATGCGATACGGCCGGGTTGGATCAATTTTTCCCCCAGTTACATCTTCCCATTCTTTTGAACCGATTTTGCGCAAATGATGGGCCTGGTAGGGCGCAAGAACGGTAAACAAGATTCCATGCTCAGCAAGGGCTTCCAACGAATTGAGATCGACCGCAGTTTCTGGCAGCCACATCCCTTCAGGCAAACGGCCGAACCGCTTTTCAAAATCTCGCACCCCCCAATACACTTGCGTTCGAAGGTCGCGTTCGTTGGCCAGAGGCAAAATCATGTGGTTATAAGCCTGCGCCATGGCAGAGCCATGCCCGTTATAAATCGCTTGGCTGTCGCGGTCTGCCTGTAGAATCGCTTCATAAACATCTTCAGCAAATGTTTCCAGCCAAGCCAATAAGGTTGGTCCAAAATTGAAATTGATTTTCGAATAATTGTTAACAATCTCCGCAATCCGTCCATCACTGCCGAGAATGCGTGAGGCGGTATTGGGAGCGTAGCATTCCGCCGTAATGCGTTCGTTCCAATCATGAAACGGATAGGCGGAATCTTGCAACTCTATGGTTTCAAGCCAGGGATTTTCCCGAGGCGGTTGATAAAAATGTCCGTGAATACAAATATATTTTTCCAATGTCATTTTGATGGCCTTTCATATACAGTGAAAGACTGAGGATCCATCACAAGGGATTTTTGTTTGGAAGCAATCAACTCATTTGGAGCGGCCCCACCGCTGCCGGCCCATTCTTGATCCGCAGAATCCATAATTTTCTTCCAATTTCCTTCTGGAACGGGAATATCGAGAGTTTGTTTCTCTTTTGCAAATGAAAAAACGATAAAAACATCGTTCGGCATATTGCCGCGATGGATACACAGCCAAGCCTGCTCGTCATTGTACCGTACGGTTTGATTTTCTTTGCTCAGTTCTTGGAGTGCGGGCATAGTCTTTCGCATCTGGATCAACTTTTGGTATAGCAAATAGAGCGTTTTGTGTTCACCTTGATTCTTTTTCTCATGATCCAAATAGGCGGATTCAAATGTTTCTAAAGCGAATGGGTCTGGTGGTTCACCTTTCCATGAAAATGTGGCGAATTCACGTTTGCGGCCTTTCCGAACTCCCTCGATCAGATGTTCATCCGTGTGAGATACAAAATAAGGGAAAGGGGCAGTTTCGCCATATTCTTCACCCATAAACAACATAGGGACAAATGGTGATAAAAGATAAGTTCCTGCCGCTAACTTTAATGATTCTAATGATAACGTAGATGACAAACGGTCGCCGAACATCCGGTTGCCCACCTGATCGTGGTCTTGGGCATACACAACAAATTGCTCCGCGGGACGTTCTTTTGAAGAATTGCCGTAACGCCGTTTGCGGAAAGGGGAATATTGGCCGGAATAAACATAGCCTTCTTCAAACGATTTGGCCAAATGGCTCACTTGGCCGAATGAAATATAATACCCTTCCCTTTCACCGGTTAACAATGAATGAAGAGAATGGTGAAAGTCATCGGTCCACTGCGCATCCATCCCATAGCCATTTTGTGAGCGCGGTTGAATCACGAGGGAATTATTCAAATCACTCTCTGCAATGAGATATTTTGGGGTTCCGTTTTTTCTCGAATAGTTTTCTACCACTTCTGAGAATTCCTGCAAAAACGGTTTGGCGGAAAAATCATAAATTGAATGAATGGCATCCAGTCGCAAAGCGTCGAAATGATATTCAAATAACCAACAGAGTGCGTTTTCGTAAAAATACCTTCTCACTTCATCCGAATGGGCGCCATCAAAGTTTATGGCTTCCCCCCATGAGGTTTTGTAAAATTTCGTGAAGTAATATCCGTAGTCCCACAGATAATTGCCTTCCGGTCCCATGTGGTTGTAAACCACATCCAAAACAATCGCAAGGCCGCGTTCATGGCAGGCATTCACCAAGCGCTTCAATCCCTCAGGGCCACCGTATGAATTCTGCGCCGCAAAGGGGTAGACACCGTCATACCCCCAATTGCGTTCGCCTGGGAATTGAGATACAGGCAATAGCTCGATTGCATTCACTCCTAATTGGTACAGTTCATCCAGATAGGGGATCACAGCATCAAAGGTACCCTCTTTTGTAAAAGTCCCCACATGAAGTTCATAGAGAATATATTGATTGAAGGGAAACGAAGTCCAATTTTGATCGGTCCACTGAAACGAGTTGGCATCCACAATTTCTGAGGATCCGTGTACACCTTCCGGCTGATAGCGGGAAGCGGGATCCGGCCTCTCTTTATCCCAATCCAATACATACAGATAGCGTGTGCCAGGCTCCACATTCTCAACATCGGCACTGTGATACCCAAATTCGTCCTTCTCCAGCAAAACCAATTGTTCTTGTTCAGTTAAAAGTTTAATATGCACTTGTTTGGCGCGTGGAGCCCAAACCTTAAAAGCGCATTTGCCATTACCAAGATAGCGTGCCCCCAGTTGGAGGTGTTCTATTTCCATAAATCATTCCTTTACCTATATTTCGGGTTATGATTCTTTTTTCATATAAACCGCACCAAGGGGCGGCAATATAAGATTGAGCGAATAGGGCCGTCCATGAAAGGGGATCGGTTTGGCATTCACGCCGCCGAAATTGCCTTGTCCACTTCCGGCATATTCTTTTGCGTCACTATTCATCAGCTCTCTCCAATGTCCCCCTTCGTGAACACCTACACGGTAATTGTAACGTGGAATCGGTGTGAAATTCATCGCAATCAAAATCGATTCACCCGTTTTGGGATTTTTTCGCATAAAGCTAAGAACGCTTTGTTCTGAATCGTTGCAATCTATCCATTCAAAACCCTCCGGATTGGAGTCAGTAGCGTATAAAGCACTTTCGTTTCGATACAAACGATTCAGGTCCGAAACGAATTTCTGCAAGCCCTTATATAACGGGAACGCCAACATATGCCAATCCAGGCTGCCATCATGCCGCCATTCATGCCCTTGTCCGAATTCTCCCCCCATAAAGAGGAGTTTTTTGCCCGGCTGAGCGTACATCGTTCCAAAGAGTAACCGCAAATTAGCCACCTTCTGCCAATCGTCGCCCGGCATCTTGCCCAACAATGAACCTTTGCCGTGTACCACTTCGTCGTGTGAGAGCGGAAGCACATAGTTTTCAGTAAAAGCATAGAGTCCGCGGAAGGTTAATTGATTGTGATGATATTTACGATAAATAGGCTCATGAGACATATAACTCAGAAAATCATTCATCCATCCCATATCCCATTTGTAGCCGAAACCCAATCCACCTACATACGTGGGGCGGGAAACCATGGGCCAGGCGGTCGATTCTTCGGCGATGGTTTGAACTCCCGGACAATGGCTATAAAGTTCAATGTTCATTCGGCGAAGAAATTCGATGGCTTCGATGTTTTCATTCCCACCATATTTGTTGGGAATCCATTCTCCCTCTTTGCGTGAATAATCAAGGTATAACATAGAAGCGACCGCGTCTACGCGAAGGCCGTCGCCGTGCATTTGATCCACCCAAAAAAACGCGCTGCTATATAGAAAACTGCGAACTTCATTACGGCCATAATTAAAAATGTAGCTGCCCCAATCCTTATGATAGCCCTGCCGGGGATCGGAATGTTCGAAAAGATGAGTCCCATCAAAATAACTAAGGCCATGCTCATCAGTAGGAAAGTGAGAAGGCACCCAATCCAGAATCACTCCGATGCCCCGTTGATGCAAATAATCAACCAGATACATATAATCCTGTGGCGTGCCATAACGGGAACTCGGCGCAAAATACCCGGCGCATTGATACCCCCATGAACCGAAAAATGGGTGTTCCATGACTGGGAGAAATTCCACATGAGTATATCCCATACGTTCAACATAATCGGCAAGATTTTGTGCTAACTCACGGTAGCTCAGTGAACGATTGCCCTCTTCGGGCACCCGCATCCATGAGCCGATATGCACTTCATAAATCGACATGGGATAATCCAATCCCGATTTGGCTTCTCGCGATTGCATCCATTCTCTATCATTCCATTCGTAATTCAGATCCCAAACAATTGAAGCAGTCTTGGGGGCAACTTCGTTAAAAATCGCGAAAGGATCCGTTTTGTTGACTTTATAATTGTGAAACCGGGATTGAATGTGGTATTTGTATAACGTCCCACGTCCGATATCCGGAATAAATCCTTCCCAGATGCCCGAACTGCCGCGTGGACTGAGATAGTGGCTATCGGGGTCCCAATCGTTAAAATTCCCTACGACAGACACATGCTGGGCATTCGGGGCCCACACTGCGAAATAGGTTCCTGATCCGCCTTCCCGTTCTACTATATGTGATCCCAACTTTTCGTATAAACGAAAATGGCTTCCTTCATTAAACAAATACAAATCATGCTCCGTTATGAGAGAAATATCATATCGTACTTTTTGTTTTTTTACGTCTGAATTTATAGTCATGCGCATCTCCTCACTTTCATGCAATGTTTCGCGATTTATTGATTTTCATCCACCAACTGCAATATTCCCTGAATGGGAATTTGAAGCCAATCCGGGCGGTTGTTCATTTCATAACCCAGCTCGTACATGGCTTTTTCGAGCAAAAATGATTCAAGCAACACTCTCAGTTGGTCTTGGTGTTGTGGAATAAAATCGGCGTCTCCCACCACTTCCAGGTATCCTTTGAAATACACAACACTGACCCATAGATACCAATAGCGGATCCAATCTTCCAAGGTCTTTCGTTCTTCGTCCCGTACCACCCCGCTGGCCAGACGGTCAAACAAGGCCGCATAGGAAGCGTAATGAAAAGAACGCAGCATGCCGGCCACATCCCGCAAGGGAGAGCGTTTGAGACGGCGCTCCGAAAGCGCTTTCAACGGTTCGCCTTCAAAATCGATAATCACAAAATCTTTCCCCGTATAAAGAACCTGTCCCAAATGGTAATCGCCATGGCAGCGTATGCGCTCGGCTTCAATTTTTTCATTCAGCAAAGTTTTATAGCAACCAATCACATCGTCCTTCAAAGAAAGAATTTGGTCGGCCTGCGGTTTCACCTCGTCTGGGAGTTTTTTGTAAATTCGACGCAATGTATGGAAAATATGAGTGGCTTCAGAACGCTGCGACTGATACAACGATCTCTGATACAGCGTAGAGAAAGGTTCCGGTTCAAATTCGGGATCATCCACTTTTGCCAACGCTTGATGCATCTCAGCGGTTCGATGCCCCAATAGCCATGCTGATTCCAGATAAGGACCGATCACTTCATGAGCGTATGGAGGTTCGTGATCAATCAATTCAATGAGTCGTTTGACCGTAAAACCGTCTCGGGGTGGTTCTTCATGAGTTACTTGGGCATGTTCGATAAATTGCGCAAGTTCGTCTAACGTGTATTGCCAGGCATCTCCTTCATTGGTCACAAAGCCCTGCAGCAAAGCGGCAACCATCTGTTCACCTTTGCTGGGCCGGTATTCAATCCATCCCGCTACGGGTGGGCTATGCTCGAATTTTCTCTGGGTGAGTTCCATACCCAGTTCCAGATCGGGGTTAATCCCCGGTTCGATACGGCGGTAAAGTTTCAAGATAAATCGGTCCCGGTAAAAGACCGATGTGTTGCTTTGTTCAGAGCGAGACACAAACGAATCCAATTGTTTTTCTTTTCCCCGCATTTGGCGAAACGCTTTGGTGGCCGAAAATTGCAAAGTTCCTTTGCTGCCTTTCAGCGCACTGCGTTTGCCGATACGCTCCAGAAGCCCATTACAAAAATCAGAATCCAAAAAGGCTTCATAAATTACACCGGTTTCGTCACGGCTTTTGATATACACATTCGCCAGCACCGAACGCAGATGATATTTGCGCAGGTCGTCTGCCCGCTGTCCGGTGGCAAAACTGAATGGCAGCACATAGATATCCGAATCACCTTCCGTATAATCGATTTCGACAAATACGAAGAAACTGGACGAGCCGTTTTGCATCCGCACCATATCGATCACATCGACAGTTTTGATCTTACGGGTTTTCCCTCGAAACCAGCGGCTTTGCTTGATGAATTGAATGAGCGGCTTTTCAATATCCCGTTTGTGCCGGGCCGTAAACAAACCATCCCAACGTTCTCGTACATTTAACGTTGGCAACTCGTCAGGTGAAGTAATTTCGAGTTCCGCTCCACGAGCCACAGCGGGATGCTCTAACTTAAACCAATAAATGGAATGCGGAGCCAGAGTGAGAAAGTAGGGCAATTCTCCGATAGGGGGGAAATCCATTCGGCTGTAAATTTCTATTGGCACCATTCCCATGTATTTTGACAAATCCATCTCCACATATTGCAGATAGCGCGAAAGATTCGCCACCACCAATATGGTTTCGTCTTCATGCTGGCGTATAAAAGTGAGGACTTTCCGGTTTTCGGGATGCAAAAATTCAATGCTCCCATGGCCCAACGCCTTGTATTGGCGCCGGATGGCGATCAATCGCTTCATGGCCCATAAGAGTGAACTGGAATTGTTTAACTGGGCTTCTACATTTACAGATTCAAAATGATGTTCGGGATCGATATTCACCGGCAAATACAACTGTTGTGGATTGGCGCGTGAAAATCCCGCATTGCGGTCGGCACTCCACTGCATGGGAGTGCGAACGCTATCCCGGTCCCCCAAATAAATGTTATCCCCCATCCCGATTTCATCTCCATAATAGATCACGGGAGTACCGGGCAGAGAAAACAGCAAACCATTCATCAATTCAATCTTTCGCCGGTCATTGCCCAACAACGGGGCCAGTCTCCGGCGGATACCCACATTGATTCTCGATTGTGGATTTTGCGCATAGACTCGGTACATATAATCACGTTCTTCGTCTGTCACCATTTCCAATGTGAGTTCGTCGTGATTGCGCAAAAAGATGGCCCATTGGCAGTTTTCTGGAATACCAGGGGTTTGATCCAATATATCAATAATCGGGTGGCGGTTTTCCAGTTGCAGCGACATGAACAATCGGGGCATCAGTGGAAAATGAAATGCCATATGGCATTCATCCCCTTCACCAAAGTAGGTCACAGCATCTTCAGGCCATTGGTTGGCTTCGGCCAGCAGCATGCAATTGTCAAAGTTGGAATCGACGTATTTACGCACTTCTTTTAAAAATTCATGAGTTGCGGGCAAGTTTTCACAATTGGTTCCTTCGGCTTCATAAAGATAGGGGATCGCGTCAAGGCGTAGACCGTCTACGCCCATCGATAGCCAAAATTTCAAGATGGAGAATAACGACTCTCTCACTTTGGGATTTTCAAAATTCAGATCGGGTTGATGGGAAAAAAAGCGATGCCAAAAATACGCTTTGGCGACTGGATCCCAGGTCCAATTGGAGGCTTCATAATCCTGAAAGATGATACGGGTGTCTTTGTACTCTTCGGCCGTATCGCTCCATACATAAAAATCACGGTATACGCTGCCCGGTTGTGACTTGCGCGCGCGCTGAAACCAAGGATGCTGATCGGAGGTGTGATTGAGAACCAACTCGGTGATTACTCGCAACCCTCGGTTATGCGCTTCTTTCATAAATTTTTTGAAATCTTTCAGTGTGCCATAATTGGGGTTGACGGCATTGTAATAAGCAATGTCATATCCGTCGTCTTTCAATGGCGAAGGGTAAAATGGCAACAGCCATAATGTGGTGACACCCAGATCTTGAAGATAATCCAATTTTTCGGTAAGACCTTGAAAGTCGCCAATTCCATTGCCGTCACTATCGAAAAATGCACGAACATGGAGTTCATAAATTACCGCATCTTTATACCAAAGCGGATTGTTGTCCAACACGCTCACTTCACGTTTCGCCATAAGTCGCTTTTTACTCCTTTCACGACTGTTTAGTTGAATTCTTCTCTATGCAAAATACTCAAAATCACGTTCTGTTCTCGCTCGCCGTTTCAAGCGGAGAATATGAGCGGGAACAACGAATGGATTCAGTTCCACATAATTCAGGTTTCCATGCCACAAGTATCGTGCATCGGAAAGCAAATCA
>CAZEZQ010000020.1:0-17150 GCA_964516245.1 uncultured bacterium
CAAGGCGAAAGTGGATTGAGCATCTCGTTTGGGAAAATAAAGTGTGGCATTGGGCACCGCTTTCTCTGTAAAATCTTGCGCGGTCCCTTTGAGTGAAGCAGCCTGGGCATTTTCAAGGGTGATGTTTTTGAAGATTTCCAAACTTCCTTCAAGCGGGGCGTCTGACGGCACCGCAAGTTGGTCTTCAAAATCATTGGGCGATAAGAAGAATATCGCTTTGTCTCGTGCGCCATTGATGACCCCATTCAAGAGTGAGTGATTTCCTGTAGGACCCGTTGTAGAGAGAATGTTCAAGCCGGTTCCGCGTTCTTGCACCGATTCTTCATACAACTGTACAAACCAATCACCCAGCTTGCGGTTGTCAAAATAAGGGTAGAACACCAAAGAATTTTTATGGCAATAGTCTTCCGCAATATGAAGAAAACGGGCAAGTTGGTATGCCGGATTTGAGCCGATGGGTTCATTCAAAAATGTTTCATGCGCATCTGAATACCCTTTGAATGCCTTATTCAATGTAGATTTAGGATCTTGTTTTGCAGTTACCGCCAGCACCAACAAACCAACAGGAGAAGGGAAAGAAAAGCGTCCACCCACACCGTCTGGAACCGGAAGCAATGCGTAGAATTTTTGTTCGCCTTTTTCATTCATGCCAAAGAGCAGGCTTTTGTCGTTCAAGCCTGTAGTGGCCACTGTACGGCGCATCCAATCACCGCCCATTTTGTCGGCCAAAATCATTCCCGCCAAGGCGGTTTCAGCAGTGGTGCCGCTTTTGCTGATAATATTGATATAGGTCTCAGTTAATATTCCCCGATTATCGAGCAAATCCAACAAACCACGCAATCGGAGAGGATCAAAGGTATCACCGGTGAAATAGATTTCAGGCACGCCTTGCAATTGGCCGGAGATCACCATCTCATTGTGATAGGGATGATTGAGCATATCGTGCAAGGTGCGGCCACCGAGGTCAGAGCCGCCGATGCCAATGGTAATAAAGGCTTTGGCATGGGCGCGGATGTGTTCGGCAATGGAAGCGACTTGTTCCACAGAAACGAAATCTGCGTGGTCTTCAGGAACTTTATGGCACCAGGTCCATGCTCGCAGCCGGTTGATTAACGACTCATAACCTTCTTGATCTTCGGCTTGAAATTCTGATTGAATGGACTCTAAGCGTTGGTCGAGTTGTTCGATCCAATCGGGAGGGGTGGATTGATTGAGAACTTGGGTTCCAGAGGTTTCGAGTTGAAATCCATCCAAAAGACTCATGGTGTATGGGTAATCCTTTCATGCATTAATTTATGAAAATCATAGCCTGAGATGTATTAGAAGAAAATGCTCAGAGCCTTGCTATTCAAATATCAATCATTGGTGTAGATTGATGAAATACTTAACCAAAGATATTTGAATTTTTATAAATGTAGGGGCAGACCCCAGTGTCTGCCCCGAATGCTGATGATATTGCACAAAAATCAATTCTAAGAGATAATCTCTCATTTATCACGCGTAAGAATCTAAGGGAGGAAAGTATGGCGATGAAACGGCGTGATTTTTTGTGTGGAGTGAGCAGTGGAATATTGGCTTCGGCAGTGCCAGCTTGGGCTGCCCGCAAGAAGCCCAATATTGTGATCGTTATGGCAGACGATTTGGGGTATGGAGACATTGGTTGCTACGGCAATCAACGAATTCAAACACCGAATTTGGATGCCATGGCCAGTGGTGGCGTGCGCTTTACAGATTTTCATTCCAGCGGCGCTGTATGCAGCCCGACTCGCGCTGGATTAATGACAGGGCGCTATCAACAACGCTGTGAGGTGCCCGCGGTTATAACAGCGGCCAACCATCGCCATCATGGCCTCCCCCTGGAAGAAATCACCTTTGCGGAATTGCTCAAAGACCAAGGATACCGAACCGGCATATTTGGCAAATGGCATTTGGGGTATCTACCCAAATTCAGCCCGGTCGAACAAGGGTTTGATGAATTTCGCGGTTTTGTCAGCGGCAATGTGGATTACATCTCACATATCGATCAAACCGGCATCGCCGATTGGTGGAAAGGCAATACACTGCAACCGGAAGATGGATACAGCACCCACTTAATCACAGAGCACTCAGTCGATTTTATTGAACGGCATAAAGACCAGCCCTTTTGTTTGTATGCAGCGCATGAAGCCCCACATTATCCATTTCAAACACCGGACGACAAAGCAGACCGCACCGTAGGAGGTGATTTCCCCACACAAGGGAGCCGGGAAGATAAAGCCTATGCCTACAAAGTGATGATTGAAGAAATGGATGAGGGTATAGGCAAAATCATGGACACATTGCGAAAACACAATTTGGAAAACGACACCTTTGTGTTTTTCTTTTCAGACAATGGCGGAATCGGGAAACTGGGAAACAATGGCCCGCTTAGAGGAAACAAGGGCAGTTTGTGGGAAGGCGGCCATCGCGTCCCCGCGATTGCCTATTGGCCCGGTCAGATCCCTGCCGGACGTGTTTGCCATGAGACAGCCATCAGTTTGGATGTGTTTTCTACGATTGCAGATATTGTGGATACAAAGGTTCCACAAGACCGGCCGATTGATGGCGCAAGCATGCTTCCAACAATAGTGAAAAATGAAGATATGCCGAAACGCCCTCTGTTTTGGAAATTCAAAAACCAAAAAGCCATGCGTGAGGGGAAGTGGAAACTGGTGATTACCCAGCGTGGCAAAAAGAAAGAAGTGGAGTTGTTTGATTTGTCAAAAGATTTGGGAGAGAAGGTGAATGTAGCAAAAGAAAATCCCCAATTAACCAAGACAATGATTCACGAAATCAATGAATGGGAAAAAGATGTAGAATCCGATTAAGAGAATATTTTTCTTTTTATTTATCTTCAAACAAATAATAGAAAACTTTTCGATAGTCTCTTCCCAAACGCATCCAGTTTTCGGCGCTGGCAGGTTCATTGCGGCCGGCTACCCAGTTCGCGTTGAGTTCCTGCACGATGCCCATTACGCCAAATCGGGTTCGAAGCCCATCATAAATTGTGCCTGGATTGCGAAAACTGGGATTGGTTCGGCCTTCGGTAAACCAAGTGTGTTCGCGCATGAGAGCTTCATAGCGGTCGATTGTATCCAGATACTTTTTCCCTTCGCCGCCTTCAGGATACATAATATGAATTCTACCACTTTGATCGTTGTGCAAATCAATGGCGAAATCAATTTTTTTATTGTCTTGAATCATGGCTTTGAACCATTGTTCAAGTGAATAATTCTCAGGCGCCAGTTGTGGGTCGGCAGGCCGGTCCCAATCGCGATTCAGGTCCATTCCGTTCATGTTAAATCGGGTTTTGCCTTCCACCACGCCATCTTTATTGGCCATAGGCATGATGTAGAGAGCGTAGCGGCCTAAATATTTTTCATTGACTGGATCATCGCTTGTCAAACTTTTAACGAGACCGTGCGCCACCCAATTGCCGCCCGGTTCCCAAGGGTGAGCGCGGGCGCGCAAGAACACACGATGAGGCGCATTGGGTTTGCCAATTCGAATGATTTCGAGTGGACGATTTTGTACTGTGTAACCGATAGGTGTGATTTCAACAAGTGGATAATGTTTGATTTCTCCAATCAATGTTTCCAAATCACTAAGCGTGTATGGCTCAAGATGTGTCACATAAAGAGAATCTGTTTCCATGGTGATATCCATTTTGAGCTTGTTTTCATCGACAACTTCCGTCTGCACGGCCCTCCAATTTTCACCATCGTTTGAAATATGGCAGAGTGTCCTTTCAGATAAAGGGAAGCCGGGTTTTCCGTTCCATATATTTTCAAGATTGTTCAAGATCAACTTGAATTCGCTGCCGGGTTGGGCTTGCAATTCAAAGTTCCAATGCCCGTTGGCGCGGTTGGGAGAATTGCGTTCCCGGTCGTAGACCAAATAAATTTGTATGGTTTTGCCATTTTCTTCAATTTCCCAATAAAGCGGGGAAGCGTTTTCGTAGTTGGTGTTGATGTAAGCCAGGTTGGAGTTGTGTTTGAGCGGTTCAGCGGCCTGAATTATTGCTGGGATTAAGATAAGTATGGAGAAAAGGGATCTTGTTTTCATGAGTGTTTCCTATTTCATTTTTTTACCATTATAGAGACAATCCGGCAAAAAGTCTTTTTTGGAGCGCAGGTCATAGACGCGCCTTGGTGGGCGTCCCCGCCTGCAACAACATACAGCGTAGATTAGATACCTGCTTTACCATATATTGAGTGGTTATTTTCTGGATCGGGACATTGGCCGGTTCGGCAGTTCTAATATCTATTGACGATTATCCCTTTTCAACGTTAACGGAATTTAATCTGGTTGGGGAGCCTTTTGAACGGCTCAAAGAAACAGCCAGCGAAGATATGATTCATCCTCTATTCGAGTTTTCAATCTTGACTCAGTATCAACAAAGATGAGAAAATATCTATACAAGCCCGAATAGAAAATCATCTATTACAGGGCAATTCTAAAAGACAGGAGAAGCATCATGAAACACATTCGTAAACTCCTGATGGTTTTCGCCGTGCTATCATTAGGAACTATTGCTGAAAGTTCAGAACCCGCCGCTGACGAAAAACCTGGAGCCAAACTCATTGCCTCGAGCCACAGTGAGACCATTGATCTTTTCAATGGGAAAAATTTCGAGGGTTGGCATATGTATGTGAAAGGAGATGAAGTTGACCCCAAAGATGTATGGGAAGTTCGGGATGGCGCCATTTGGTGCAAAGGCGAGCCATTCGGCTTTATTCGCACCACAAAGAAATACAGCGATTT
Source organism: uncultured bacterium (assembly GCA_964516245.1). GTDB lineage: Bacteria > Hinthialibacterota > Hinthialibacteria > Hinthialibacterales > Hinthialibacteraceae > CAZEZQ01. Next base: position 4,783 of record CAZEZQ010000020.1, read on the forward strand.
CAAATTGGTGCTGGAATGGAAATGGCCTGAAAAACCCACCAATAGCGGTGTTTTACTGCGTATGCAGGAAGGAAATAAAATCTGGCCGAAATGCATGGAAGCCCAGCTGAAATATGAACGCGCGGGCGACGTAGTTGGCATGGGCTGTGATTTCAATGAAAACCAAAGCGATGAAGGCGAATTTTTCCGCTATGCGCCGCGCAAACATGATTCAAACGAAACCAAACCCGGAAACTGGAACACATACGAAATCGTCTGCAAAGGGGATACGATGGAACTCACAGTGAATGGCCAGTTTCAAAACCTGGCGACAGGAGTGTGCGTGGAAAAAGGGTACGTTGGCCTGCAAAGCGAAGGCTCCCCCATCATGTTTCGCAATATCAAGTTGACGCCATTGAAGTAACATGAATATGAGATCTGAATATTCTGAATAAATCGGAAATTATTGAAAGAGCGGTGAATGCCGCTCTTTTTTGTTGTGCTTACTAAGTAGCGCTGCAAAAACCACCCAATGGATTGTTGAGATTTATGGGAGGTGGGTGAACATGATGCTGAAAATGCGTTATGATATTCAAAATAAATTATGGAGAGATAAAAGATGGAACGGAAGCAAACCACTCGGCGGGAATTTTTATCGCAAACGGGAATAGGTGTGTCGTCGCTGTTCGTGGCACAAAATGCTTTTAGCGCGGAACACAATCAAAAGCCCAATGTGATATTGATTATGACCGATGACCAGGGCTGGGGAGATATCCACTCACATGGCAACGAAGTGATTGATACCCCGGTTTTGGATCAACTGGCTGAATCAGGGGCGCGCTTTGACCGCTTTTACGTAAGCCCGGTATGCGCTCCAACACGAGCCAGTTTGCTGACTGGGCGTTATCCGCTTCGAACCGGTGTGCATGGCGTGACGCGAACCTACGAAACCATGCGGGCCAGTGAAGTGACATTGGCTGAGGTGTTCAAGCGCAATGGGTATGCCACCGGGTGCTTCGGCAAGTGGCACAATGGGGCGCATTATCCAGAACACCCAAATGGCCAAGGTTTTGATGAGTTTCTTGGATTCTGCGCTGGGCATTGGAACAATTATTTCGATTCGAAACTGGACCGCAATGGCAAGATGATTAAGACTGAAGGATACATCACCGATGTATTCACCGATGCCGCATTGGAGTTTATCGAGTCCAATCAAAATCAGCCATTCTTCTGCTATCTCCCCTACAACGCGCCTCACTCACCTTGGCAGGTTCCCGACGAGTATTTTCAGAAATACAAAGACAAAGGATTGGATGATGTGTTGGCTTGCGCTTACGGTATGGTAGAAAATATCGACGATAACGTGGGCCGTATTCTGAATCGCTTGGATGAATGGGAACTATCAGATAATACGATTGTTATTTTTCTAACCGATAATGGCGCCAACACAGACCGCTATGATGAACACATGAAAGGGCGCAAAGGTTCGTCTGATGAGGGCGGTGTTCGGGTGCCATTCTTCATCAAATGGCCGGGACACATTCAAGCGGGAACGACGGTAGAAAAAATCTCTGCTCAAATTGATGTGCTGCCCACATTGGTTGAATTGTGTAGGCTCGATAAAGGGCGCACCAAACCTTTGGATGGCAAGAGTCTGGTTCCCCTGTTGAAAGGTGAAACGGATGAATGGCCCAATCGCATGTTGTTTACCTATTGGGGAGGGCGCGGTGCTGTCCGCACCCAAAAATGGCGTGCCGTAAAAGATCGGAACGGCAATTGGTCATTATATAATATGCAGAAAGACCCTCATCAAGAAAATAACATCGCCGAACAACACCCCAATCTCGTAAAACGATTGAGCAACGCCTATGAAAGATGGTATGCGGATGCAACCAAAAATGGTTTTGATCCAATCCCCACAAAGATTGGATATCCAGAAAGCCCTGAAGTGGTGATGCCGGGTCATGAGGCGTTTTTGCATCCAAATAAAGGGGAGGGGATCAGTTATTACGGTGCTAATGGCTGGGCCAATGATTTTGTGACCAATTGGACGGATACCAGCTCGTATCCCTACTGGGAAGTGGAAGTGGTGCATCAGGGAGAATATGAAATCGCATTTGATTATTGCTGTGCCAAAAAGAATTTGGGCGCTGAACTTGAAGTCGAAATCAATGGTTCGAAAATCAAAACAAAAGTGACGAAAGCCCACAATCCAGATTTCTTGCCCACAAAAGATCTGGTGGGCCGCAAAGAAGCCCCGCCTAGAGAGTGGGCTGCCATGACAGTGGGGAAAACCAAAATTCAGAAAGGCCGGGGCAAATTGATTGTGCGGGCATTGGAAATTCCCGGTGAAGAATTGATTGATTTAAAAGCGGTACGTGTCAAACGACTGGATTTGTAGTATAATAGTAGGTAGAAGAGAATGAAAAAAGAGGGGATTGAAAATTTGATCCTCTCTCAATTTCCCCCAGTATGGGGGAGCAGAAAATAAAAGTGAGGTCGAATGGCAAAGAAAAACGGACAAATCCCAAAAAACCAATCGTACAATTTTCAGGCGAATACCGAAAGCGTTCTTGCGGAACGGGCATTGTTGGTGACGGTGCAGCAGCCAGAAGATTCTGCTTCGCAGCACCGCGCCGTCAAAAACGAGATGATTCGCCTGGCCAAAACCGCCGGTTTGGAAACAATCCACATCACATCCCAACACCTACGGCAAGCCAATCCCAAAACCCTCATCGGAAAAGGCAAGGTGGAAGAAGTTCGTGAAACCATCCAAATGGGTGGAGAAATCGATGCTTCCAAACGCGGGCAAAACAATAAATCCATCGATATTGTCGTGTTCGGGCACGATTTGTCTCCCGTGCAGCAGCGCAACTTGGAAAAAGAGTTAGGCCGCCGCGTGATCGACCGTTCTGAGTTGATTCTAGATATCTTCGCCCAACATGCGGTAACACGGGATGGTATGATTCAGGTGGAACTGGCTCAATTGCAATATCTCAAACCGCGCCTGGCAGGCAAAGGTGTGGATTTCTCGCGTTTGGGTGGTGGTATCGGAACTCGGGGCCCTGGTGAAACCCAGCTGGAAGTGGACCGGCGCAAGATTGATAACCGTATTCGCAAACTCAAAGATGAATATGAAAAGTGCAAAGAAGTCGGCCGGGTGCAGCGGCGCAACCGCAAACGCGACGGGGCGGTCAATGTGGCGATGGTAGGGTATACCAACGCCGGCAAATCGACGGTTCTCAACCGCTTGACCAAATCCAAAGTCAGTGTAGAAGACATGCTGTTTTGCACCTTGGATACCACAACCCGGCGTTTGTTTTTACAGGATGGCACCAAAATCCTGCTTTCCGATACGGTTGGTTTTATTGAAAATCTACCGGAATTGCTCTTGGGAGCGTTTCGCGCCACCTTGGCCGAAGTAGAGGAAGCGGATGCCTTGATCCATGTATTAGATGCTTCCAGTGATGATGCCGAACGCCAGGTTGAAGCGGTAGCGGATATTTTGCATGATATGGAAGTTTGGGAGAAACCCATGCTCACCATCTTAAACAAACGCGATGCGGTTGTGGATGAACGCCGCTTGCGTGAATTGGAGCAAATGTGTTCACCGGCGGTACCCTTTTCTGCATTGTATGAAAAAGATTTGAATGATTTGTTCGGCCGATTGCATCACCTTGCTGATGAAGCCCGGCAACGTTATTATCAGGCTCCAAAAGAAGAACCCTGGTGGGAAACGAGCTCGGTGTATTGATAATAAAAACAATTCGGCAAGGAGAGACTGATGGACCCATTTCGATTGGATGGTGAAATTGCGTTAATTACAGGTGGCGGGACCGGCTTGGGCCTGGCGACAGCCAAGCGCATGGCTGAAGTGGGAGCCAAAGTAGTGATCTGTGGCCGCCGCGAAGAGAAATTGAAAGAAGCGATTGAGCATATTGGCCATGATGCCGCGTATGAAGTGTTTGATGTTTCTGACCTACAAGGCATACCCGATTTTGTGAAACGTTTGAACCAAAATGTGGGAGCGCCCAGCATCCTGGTAAACAATGCGGGCATCAACATGAAAAAGCCCGCTCTCGAAACCACCAACGAAGAGTTTGATAACATTATCAAAACCAATGTTCATGGAGTGTTTGCTTTAACACGGGAGATCGCGCCGGCAATGATCGAAAAAAAGAAAGGCGCCATCGTCATTTTGGCTTCTATGGCCTCTCTAATTGGTTTGACTGGTGTGGTTGCTTATTCGTCAAGCAAATCGGCCGTTTTGGGCATCACCCGAACCTTGGCGAACGAATGGGCTAAAGATGGAGTGCGGGTAAACGCTATCGCCCCCGGTTTTATCGAAACCCCCATGGTGCGCAAAGCGGTAGAGGGCGATGAAGAGCGCAAACACCGGATCATGATTCGCACCCCGATGGGCAGGTTGGGAGAACCGGAAGATATCGGCAATGCAGCCGTGTTTCTCTGTTCTCAAGCCTCGAAATACATAACCGGCACAACCCTGGTCGTGGATGGCGGAACAAGCATCGGCTTTTAGTTTATCGAATTCATGCATTCTTTCTACCACGTTATGTAACTCATCCTTTTTTTCGTTATGTTAGTTTTACACTTTTTATTCTCATTTTGTATAAAGAATGATATAATGGTAAGTAACAACATAATGGAGAATTTTCATGAACTTTTTGTTCAAATGCGAAGCCATCCTTTTTGATTTGGATGGTGTTTTGGTTGATTCTCGTGCGTGTGTAGAAAAACATTGGAAACAATGGGCTCTCCGCAATGATCTGGACCCTGAATATGTGCTTTCAAATATTCATGGAAAACGAATTCATGAAAATATCAGATTATTGACCCCCCATTTGAATCCGGAAGAAGAATCCCAATGGATCTCCTCCCGCGAACAATTTGATACAGATGGGGTACATGAGATAGAAGGCGCAAAAGATCTGCTGAATTCTCTGAATGGAAATTTGTGGGCGATTGCCACTTCCGGAAATTTTCATACAGCCAACACACGAATCACTCACACTCATCTACCCAAACCGAAGGTGTTGATAACAGCCGATGATGTAAAAGAAGGCAAACCCAATCCTGAACCCTATATGAAAGCAGCATCAAACTTAGGGATAAAACCATGTTCTTGCCTGGTGATTGAAGATGCCCCCTCCGGCATCAAAGCGGCCAAGTCAGCGGGGATGTCGTGCATCGCAGTCGCGACCACACATGCTGCTTCCCTATTGAAAAAAGCGGATTGTGTAATTCATTCCCTTCACGACATGATAGTAACCCCCAAACCCAAACATATTGAAATCGGTATTCTATAAGAATTTTCTATTTCAGAGAGATTCAGCCACAATTATTTTTTTTCAGGCTCATAAGGCTCCCAATTCGGCCTGCCATTGCGGCCTTGGCGATCATTGGCTTTAAGTTCAGTCTCAATACCTTTATCGCCCTGCTGCTTCATCCACTTTTCAAGTTTTTTATTGAGTGTTTTCTTGACAGATGCATATTCACTGTTTTCTGCCAGATTGTTTAATTCAAATGGATCATTCTGCAAATCATATAATTCTTCTGCGGGGCGATATTGGATTTTCTTGATTTTTTTGGCAATCGCAGGATCGTTTTCGGCGTATTTCTTCCACGCCTGAAACAATGATTGCCGGGTCAGCGCAACATTGTAAAACACCGCTTCATGATTCAAATTTTTAATGAGTTTGTAGCGAGTTGAGCGTACCGAACGAATGGGATAGCAGGCGGAGCCTGTGATGATCCCCCGTGTAGTGTGCGCACCGTATACTTGATTGCGTAGTTGATTCGTTTCTCCAAGCATTACCTGTAAAAAACTCTTCCCATCAAAACCCTTGTATCCCTCAGCATCCGGGCACTCTGTATCAATGTTTTCCGGTGATCCCCCCGCTGCTTCAATCAGAGTGGGCACAACATCAACATACTGAGTCATGGCATTTGTCCTGCTTCCCGGCTTGATCTTCTTGGGCCAGCGGGCAATAAATGCCGTCTTCAATCCCGTGTCATAACAACTCCATTTGCCTTGCGAGGGGAACTGCGCACCTTGTTCACTGGTAAACATGAGAAGGGTATTTTCTGCTTGCTTCGATTGATCAACGATTTTCATGCATTCGCCCAATTGTTTGTCCAAAAACGAAATTTCCGCATAATATTTTGTCATTTCTTCACGAGTTTCTGGGCAATCAACAAGATGAGGTGGAACGTTGAGCATATTGTGGTTGTACTGCTCTGGATCTCCCTGGTTCCAAGGTTTATGCGATTCGTCCGAGCATACAATCAGGCAATAGGGTTGAGATGTGTCTCGATTGACAAACTCAGAAATGCTCTGAGTGTCAATGTATTTGTGTTCTTTTTGGACGTCGCCAAAGAATTCAAACGGGTAAGACTCGGGTGGATTGAAATGCTTTTTGCCGAGCAATCCCACCCGGTAACCAAGATTTTTAAGATAATGCGCAATACTTTTTGTCCCCTCATACACACGGCTATGGTTGGGGTAGGCCCCATTGCGAACAGGGTACAAACCGGTGTATAGCTGTTGCCGGCTTGGCGAACACATCGCTGTGGAGGTAAACATGGCGTCAAAGCAGATTCCTTCATTCGCCAATTTTGCCATATTTGGAGTCTGAATCGTCTGGTTACCGTAAGGCTCAGAGTCAAATGAATACATGTCATCAGCGATAACAAGCATAAAGTTTGGCTTCTCATGTTGATCGGCAATACAAAACGTTTGATTGAGAGTAATCGCACCGGCAGTGCTTACAGTGGTTTGTAGAAATTGGCGGCGCTTCATAATTTGTGTTTCTCCTATTTTACAAATGCCAAGGGTCACGCATAAAACTTAACAGCTTGCCATTGGCAACGTCATCGTTGATGAATCGTTCGGTATGTGGATCAAACGCAACTTCACGTTTCAAACGAATGGCAATCTCACTAATATGGCATAACCCATCCGCTTTGACTGAATCTTCAATTTCGCTCAAAGGCTGGTTTCGGCTGCGTATGGATTTCAAAAAGTTATCGGCATGATTGTTGGTAGAACCTTGATATTCATCCGAGCCTTCGGGGAATTCCAATTTTGTCTCTAGAAGGCTTTTTGGAGACGCGTTGATTTTGCCCCGGCGAATATAAACCCAACCCTCTGTTCCTTCAAAGGCCGTTCCATGGCCACTCTCATCTTCATAACGTTCTTTCCACTCATCCGGATAGGGATTGCCGTGAAAGTTGATTTGAGTTCCACTGCCCAGCTGAATTTGAATCTGCCAGTTTAAGGCGGTGTCTGCCACCCCTTCGGTTGGAAACTGGCCGGTGCCAGACACGGTCCACGGTCCCGTAAATTTCTCTGAGGCTCCCCAATAGGCAATATCCATAGGGTGAATGCCCCATCCGGCAATAAAGCCCAAAGCATAATCCGATATGAACCACCACAGTTTGTTAGAGCAGCGGTCTTGAGTGTATGGTTTATACGGGGCGGGGCCAAGCCAGAAATCATAATCAATCCAACTGGGAATGGGCCGTGGAATTCGATCACCCCCCGATTCACTGCCAGGCGACCACACATTGATTTTGTGTATATCACCGATCTTTCCACTACGAGCCAATTGGCAGGCCAATTGAAATTTAGGGTCAGACCGCTGCTGGGTTCCAAATTGGAAAATGCGATTGTGTTGACGCACCGCTTGCCGGAGTGTTTGGTCTTCTTCAAACGACAATCCCAAGGGTTTTTCCACGTATACATCTTTGCCAGAACGGACAGCTTCAAGCGCGCATAAAACATGCCAGTGGTCGCAGGTGGCAACCATGCACGCATCGATATCATCCCGGGCGGTGAGGTGGCGGTAATCAGAATAGGCCTTGCAATCCGAAGAATTGTAGTGTGTATTGACGAACTCTTGTTTTTCTTTCAACACATTCTTTTTAACATCACACACCGCCACCACCTGGCATTGCTTGTTTTGCAAAAATCCTTTCATCACAGAAGTCCCACGCGGCCCTACACCGATACAACCCACTTGAATACGCTCATTGGCTGCAATTCGATTCTCTCTCCCTATGGCGGAAGCGGGAATGATCGAAAAGGCAGTTGGAAGAATTGCTGCGGATTTTAGAAATGTTCTGCGGTTTTGCTTTCTAGACATGGTTGTTTCTCTCCCATTGGTGAATGAATGATCAACCTATATTTATCATTATACGGGAGAAATTGTAATGGAGATGAGTAAAATCAATAATGATAATTTCCAGCGAATACATTATTAGACATATAATGATGGCTCCGAATCCTCCCCAACCTCCCTTAACAAGGGAGGCTTAGAAAATGATGTATTTGTAAGGTTAGGTGGTAATTTAAAAAAGATGTTGTAGTTGTTTGGCCCCCCTTACAAAGGGGGGTAAGAACCGCAGGTTCTGGGGGGATCTGAATTTATGTTAAAACCTAGACACCCTCTCAAATCCCCTTTGTAAGCGAAAAGAACAAGCGTATGCCCTCATCTCACCTTTCACAAAGTACTAGAAATTTACTATAAATAAATTTCCATAAATCAATCATTGAACCACAATTCGAATCATCTCATTTGCGTCCAGAGATACAGCCAGCCCACGATGCAACTGAGCACCAGTATATGTTTTAGGATCTTGATCCCCCACCATGACTGAATACTTCTGCTCAGGCTCGACTGTAAACCATTCCGGAATGGTATTCATCCGCGGCCAATCTTTGGCAAATCCCATATACAAGCGGTGGCGGGGAATATCGAACTCTAAAACACCATCCCAAGGTTTGTTAGATTGCAAAGCGATCACAACGCCATCTCGGTGCGGGGCGGCGCCCAATTGCATCCCTTTTTGCCAAGGCCGCGCCACAACACCCTGGGTATGCATCAAGGCATGTAGAATCACTGTGCGAACGCCATTGGCCTGCAATTTCATGGTTCCCCATAATTCTGCTTCTTCGAGCGGTTCATCCGCATAGATCACGTTATTGGCCATTTCACGGTCTACCCATTTGAACCCATTTTCGACAGGAACTCTGTTGAGCAGATAAATCGCTCCCTCAATCGAATCAGCATATCCGTCAATCGAGCCTTCCCATTGGTAATTTTGATAGGCGGCATTCATGGCGTTTTGTAATGGTCTCATGGCTCGGAGAGTAAATTGATTGCTTCCCATTGCTATGTCATAACAGAGGTAACTCACATAGTTGTAACCCCATCCGTCGCTAAGCCGCTTGGAATAGTCTTGATCAAAGGCTTTAGGACGAATTTCGTTATACATGAAACCGTCTTCATTAGTTCCTCGTTCCAAAATCGTTTCCAGCATGGTTTTGATGCGCTTGGCGTATTCTTTTGCTTTTTGTGGATTATGAGTGGATTCCACCCCCAATAGCAGGCCCAGCCCGCCAATGATTTCACACCCATGATCGCGCAGACGGTTCGGAACCCAATTGGGATCCGAAAGATAATAATCAGCCAAGCGTTCGGCGTATTGCAGATATTTGGTTTCGCCCGTCATGGTGAATAGCCGGACCAAGGCTTGGATTTGCTCCCCGCTGATTTCAACGTTTTTGGATGGAATCATGCCGAATTCGGTTTCAACCCGCGCATGTTTCCAAATATCATCTTGAATCGCGCGCATGCGGTCGAACCATTCATCATCGCCGGTAATTTCCACAATTGCGATCAAACCATCTTTGATGTATTCAGATGCCTGAAACATCATTTCTTCATAATCGAGATCGACTTGTTTTTGGGCTTGGAGATCATACGGCACCGGAATACGGCCGAGATGATTGCACAGTTTTTGTTCGGCATCGAGAATGGAGCGTACTTGATTATTGAGCACATTTTGATCGGTCAGCCAAGCCGCCCAGGTAAGAAAGGGGTAGCAATCCGCCGCAGTGTCGCGGTAGTTCCAATGGCCGTCAGCAATGTAAAGCCCGGTTTCTTCATCGATGGCGGGTAAAGCTTTTTCATAAAGCCAGCGCTGCACCTTGCTGATAGAATAGCCCGCGATTTCAGAGGAGTCTTTGGCTTGCTGAAGAGCGGTATTGAAATCTTGTGCTGATGCTTCGCTGGTAGATATAAGTATTCCGTAAATGAATATGAGTGAAAAGAATCGTTTCATGGTTCGCATCCTTATACGAGTAGTTTCCTATAATGATGGCAAAAATTTGGTAGGAAGTGAACTCTTCACTGCTATCAACCGTAATAATTTACTGTCACGCATAAACTCCGTATTCTACTCGGCCTATGAAATCTTCTACTTCTCTCGCGCCCACTTCGGTTTCTGAAAACGCTAATGGAGTTTTTCCTCCAAGAGCTTTCTTCGGAGTGGTGAACCATCTTTGAGCTTCTTTTTTGTCTTCAAGAACTTCCAATGTTTTTTGGAAGAGAGCACTCACTCGGAACAATCGTTCTGAAGCAGTTGCTTTGAGTGTTTCTCTACGCGAAAGCGTTCTTGGTGAAACGTCGATGATTTGTGACAAATCGGCTCTTGTAACACCAATCAGATCGACGACTCGATCAATAGTTTTTGTGGGCAAGCCGTGATCAAGGCCTTTGATGACTGTTTTGATGTCAGTGGTTGAAATGTGATGAAACAAACTTCGTTTCTCGATAAGATTGGCATAAGTTGCAATCCATCTTTCATGAGGATTTTCGAGTAGAGTAAATACGATCCAACTGTTAGAAAGGGACTTGCGCTTTATTTCATCCCAATTGGATGTGAAGATGACTTTTAAAGTTTGCATGCTAGTACCACTATTCTGCCATTTGTCTTATTATACTACTGTATCATGACATTTGATTTTGGAGTTTGGTATCTCAACCATTAATAGATTGATCTTTACCCATAAGCAAGAGCGCTTAAGTCCTTTATGTCTTATATGTCTTGAAAACCTCAATTTCAATTGCCGTGAATTACATTTCTTTGTATAGAAGATTTTAGTGTTACAAATTTACTCATACTCAATCATTCTTCTTCCACACTTTGACATAATCCACATACATGTAAGAAGGATCAGGTGTCTTATCCAAAGGCCATCCCGGACCCAGCGCTAAATTCACCAGCGGGTAGAGTGGAGTATTAGCCGCTTCGCGCGTTTTTCGTTTATACATTTCAACCCCATCAAAATAAAGAACTATTTCATTTTCATCAATCATAACGCCGTAAGTGTGGAAATCTTCTTCCATGCCGAATGCGATTAACCTCTCTCCTTCGTGCAATGACTCCTTGCCTCCAAACCCCCAGAGATGAAAAGTGAAACTGAGCCGATAGGGCCAATGGCCGTAATGTTCAACAACGTCAATTTCAGGATTGATTCGGGGACCAGTGTTTTGAGGCAATTTCTTTAAGTTCTTTAAACCCATCAGCCAAAATGCAGGCCAGGTTCCTGGGCCTTGGGGAAATTTGGCCCGGCATTCGAAATAACCGTATTGCTGCTTAAAACCATTGCCATTGGGGTCGACAGCCGAAAGCAAGCCGCTCTGCCATTCCCCATTCTTTTTGCTGGCTTCAATACGCAGAATCCCATCCTCTACAGTAAATGGAAAACCGTCTTGTGGATCAACAAACCGGGCGTCTCCAAAATCGCCCCGCCAAGGGGTATGGGCAATCCATTGTGGGCCTTCAGGTTCTATCGGGCCCCATGCCGATACATGTAATTCATTGAATTCTTCGTTGAATGTCAGTTGGTAATCAGAAAGATCAAGGGTTTTCGGGCCATGCTTCGGGTGGGGGGCATCCTGATCAAGAGTAAGTACACCGATTTTATATCGATTTTGATCTACCAGTTCTACACCCTCTCCCTCATGCAAAGTCTTTTTTTGGTTATTTTCTTTGTTGTACAGTCCTGCTTGTATGGAGTAATCTCCCTCAGGCAGGCCTACATAAACAGTATGTTCATCATCCACCTCCCATTTCTCCAGTGGAATCGTATGGGTATATTTCACCAAGCTTTCCCATTTCGATGTGGGTACTGGCGGTTCATGATCGTCTTGAAATACAATTTGTTCATTTTTATCGACAAAATGTACAAACACCTTGTAGTTTTTATCTAAAGGGACTGCTTGCCAGCGGTACGTGATTCTGAATCCCCCTCCCGGTTTTCCCACCGGATTCTCTGGATTCGCCATAAGTATTGTTGGTGATTGTTTTTCTGAGTTCTTCTCTTGTGACTGAATCGGGGTACCTTGAAAATGTATAGAAAAAAGGATAATTGCTGTTATAACGGGAATTTGAACGAGTTTCATAGGAGATTCCTTTTTCAATTTTGGGAATATGATTGATTGATTTTTCCTATATTATTATTGAAGTTTCACACAAGGAGGGCGAGGCTCCCGCCGAGCCGTGTCGTTGCCTTTAGGAGG
>CAZEZQ010000021.1:0-17117 GCA_964516245.1 uncultured bacterium
GAATGATCCCTTATAACATATCCCAGGGGTCCACATCCTGCACAATCCGCAATCCCGATCTTCTTAGCTGCATAAATTTCTGCAAATGCCCGCTCTGCAAGAGCGGACGGAAGGCTTTGTGATCTTTGCTTTTGAGCGCTACTTGCCAGCGGTAATAATCACGAAGCCGGTAAAGCGGCGCTTCGACCGGCGGCAGAATGGTGACTTCTTTTTGATGTTTTAATCCTTCACTCAGTATGCTATACAACTCCCAGGCTTTGCCCCGTGCAGCGTCTTCACTGGTGGCTTCGAGGCGCCACAGCACCAGTCGCGAAAAAGGAGGAAAGCCTATCAACCGGCGGTATTTAATTTCCTTCTCAAAGAAGGAATCATAATCCTGAGTTAACGCCAACTGTACGCTATAGTGGTCGGGGCAATAAGTTTGAAAAAACACTTGGCCTTTGTATGTCCCCCTCCCGGCACGCCCGGCTACCTGGGTCAGCAAGGTAAAGGTGCGCTCGGCGGCGCGAAAATCGGGCAGAGTCAGCGCATAATCTGCGTTCACAATGCCAACCAGCGTCACGTTGGGAAAATCCAATCCCTTGGCAATCATCTGTGTTCCCACCAGCACATCCGCCTCCCCCGCGCGAAAGGGTGAAAGCAGGCGGTCGTGATCGCCCTTTTTGCGGGTGGTGTCTTTGTCCATACGAATCACCCGCACACCAGGGATCTTTTCCTCAACCAGTTGCGCTACTTTTTCAGTGCCAAAGCCACGCTGGGTGATAAACTTGTCGTTGCACGAGGGGCACGAGTCGGGCAGAGAAGCGGTGTAATCGCAATGATGGCAACGCAGCGTGTTGTTTGAGCGATGATAAACCAGGGCAACACTGCAATGTTCACATGACAAAATGTGCCCACATTGTTTGCATGAGTTGCTGGTGGCGTAGCCCCGCCGGTTCAAAAACAAGATGGATTGCTGGCCATTTTCGTACCGGTCCCATAAACTCATCAGTAAATCATTGCTGAGAATCTCCTCATCTTCAGTCCGACCTCGCATATCAATCAGTTGAATGCTGGGCATTCCGTGGCTGGAGATTCGTTTGGTCAGATACACCCCTTTGTACTTCTGCGAGCGAACATTGTGCATCGATTCAACGGACGGTGTCGCCGAACCGAGCAGGCACAATGCCCCACACAAATTTGCCCGGGCGACCGCCAAGTCTCGGGCATGGTAACGTGGATTGGGGTCAGACTGTTTATATGAACTTTCATGTTCTTCATCGACGATAATCATGCCGATGTTTTCCAGCGGGGCAAATATTGCCGATCGCGTGCCCACCACAATTCGGCGGCTCCCGCTTTTGCTCATGCGCCATTCGTCATAGCGTTCTCCCTGGCCCAAGGCGCTGTGCAATATGCCCACATCCGGGCCAAAGCGCGAACGAAAGCGGTCCATGGTCTGTGGTGTTAGCGAAATCTCTGGAATCAACACAAGGGCGTTTTGGCCCATCTCCAATGTTTTTTGAATGGCCTGCAGATAGACCTCGGTCTTGCCACTCCCGGTCACCCCGTGCAGCAAGACCGGCTTTGATTGCTCGTGTTGTAATTCTCTGCCAATCACTGCCAGCGCGTCAATTTGCTCATCGGTTAACATTAAACTTGGTTCAGACAATTCTTTGTAAGTAAAAACCGGAATCCTCTGCGATTCCCGGTCTTTCAACTTCACTACCCCGTTCTTTTCCAGCGACTTCACCGTGCTCGGTGATACCCCCAATTCGCGCACAATATCACTGGGCGATAGCAACGCTTTACGATTGATCAGATATTCAATCACCCGCTGCTGTGCCGGTCCTTTGATGGTTTCTGGCACCGAACCGCTCTGTTGAATTTCATCATCTAACACCACCACTTTTACCATGCGCGGTTTCACACTGGGCGAAAATGGATAGGCCGCATCATAGGTTTCACCCAGAGAAGCCAGATAGTAATCCGCCGCCCAATTGAGAAAGCGCAGCAACTCCTCACCAAACAAGGGTTCTTCATCCACCACTTGCGAGATGGTTTTAATGGTTTCCAACCCTTTGGGGGGCTCGTTCAATATATTAACCACATATCCCAAACGTTTCTGCTTGCCAAACGGGGCATACACCCGGCAGCCCGGGTGCAGGGTATTTTCCCATTCCTGTGGAATTTCATATGTGAACAAAGTTCGGGCTGGAATCGGATAGGCAATCTCAGCATAACGTTTGCTTTGGCTCATGTCTCAACCCTAATAATCAATATAAAAAATTCTTGTAGGGTGGGCTTTAGCCCACCAATAAAAACTTTGCCTTAGATATCATTTCAAATTCTAAACCTCCACTCCCATTTCAAGAATCCCCATCATAAATCTCTCTTAACCGCTTTGCCTTTTTCCTTTCCCGCGATAAGCTACAAAAAATCAATTTTATGGAAACGATCTGCAATGAGCAAAACGCACACAATCGAAGGAATGACTCTGCATTTGGCGCATCCCGACACCACCGAGTCCGAATGGGTGGGCCAACGTGAAACCTTAGAGCAACTCTTGGCCTGTTGGTTGATTGTTGATGAACGCGACCTCCCCCTTTCTCCACGTTTGGTGGGTCCACCGGGCGTAGGCAAAACCTCACTGGGTATGGCGGCGGCTCGTGGACGTGAGCAAACGCTTTACATCTACCAGTGCACCAGCGATACCCGTCCTGAAGACTTGTTGATCACCCCAGTGTTGGCTGAATCGGGCAAGATCGCCTATCATGCTTCGCCCTTGGTCACGGCCATGATTGAAGGGGCAGTATGCGTGTTGGACGAAGGCAATCGCATGAACGAAAAAAGTTGGGCCAGCCTCGCCCCGCTGCTCGATTACCGCAGGTATGTCGAATCCATCATTGCAGGAATCACAATCAATGCCCATCCCGATTTCCGCGTCTGCGTCACCATGAACGAAGATGAATCGACCTTCGAAATCCCCGATTATATTCAATCGCGCTTGCAGCCGACTTTGCAAATCCCTTTCCCCAACCGGCATGATGAGATGGAAATCCTGCGCTATCATCTCCCATTTGCCGAAGAGGATTTGTTGAAAATAACCGTAGACTTCTTGCAAGAAGCCCATCGTTTGGATTTGGATTTCTCCCCACGGGACGGGATCCATATCATACGATACGCCTTGAAACGATTGAAAGCGAGTGGAAATCATCCATTATCCCGTGATCAAGTCTGGGCCGAATCGCTGGAAAGAGTGCTTGGTGAAGAAGCGCACGATTTAGAAGAAATGGCCCGCAAGCGCAAAAGTTCTGAAAACCCATACCCCAATATGGGATTATCCGATTTCTTTTTTGACGACGATGACCCATTGCGTCCAGATGATTCATGAACCAGGCCAATCAAGCCATATTTGATTTGAATGATACCATCCGAATCGTGCCGGTGGTGCACGGCAGTGGTGATTTTGCGCTTGAAGTGCGCCGGATTCTACTTCAAGAAAAATTTGACTGCCTCGCAGTGCCTTTGCCCGAATCGTTTAAAGAAGAAGTGTTGCCGGCAGTCACCGAACTGCCCAAAATTCACGCTGTAGCGGCTGAAGAACCAAATGGGGAATTCAATTATGTTCCCATTGATCCATGCCAACCGGTAATTATGGCGGTTCGCATTGCGCTCGAAGAATATCTCCCCATCGAATTCATCGATAAAGAGACCCGTACCTATGAGCCCGATCCCTTCATGGCACCAGACCCATACGCGTTAAAAGAGGTCCCACTCGAAAAATATGCCGCCGCTCTGGTTCCATCCATGCCGCCTCCACCAGCAGGCAGCCAGGTAGAACAAAGAATCCAATATATGGCAGAAGAACTACACCGCCTGCAATCTCAATATTCTCGGATCCTAATGATTTGTTCGGTCGCGCATTGGCCCTGGTTAAGAGGTGCGTTCCAAACCCAGCAAGAAGCCGAAATGGAAGAACCATTTTACACTCCGATTCGCTGCGCCCCGGTGCAAGAAAAATCGTTGGCCTTTGTATTGGGTGAGTTGCCCTATATCACCTATCTGTACGAAAAATCCCGCCGCGAATTGCTGCACGATGAAAACCTATCCATCGACGGGATCAAAGAATTGATGCTTGAAACCCGTGATGAATGGCTGAAGAAAGAAAAGCCGATTCACAATTGGGCCACGCCCCAGCGATTGCAAATTTTGCTGCAATACGTGCGCAATCTCACATTAATGAACCACCGTTTCACTCCCGATTTGTTTACCTTGGCGATGTCTGCCAAACAGGTTTGTGGCGATTCATTCGCCATTTCCCTGGTCGAGACCGCCAAACTCTACCCCTATCAGCATCTCGAGCAGGGGCAGGGAGTGCGTTTTAATGTCGATCAGCTTCAATTTCAAGACGGGGCAGGGGGCTTAGCGAAAAACCGCCTGCAAGGCATCCCCATGCAATGGCGCAATCTACCCCTCAAACGCATGCCCGATGCAGACAAGCAACGCCAGTATCGCCAATTGTGGAACCCGTATGGTATGTGTTCCTGGCCGCCTGAAGACAATCGCATCGAAAGTTTCAATACTCATGTGCGCGAGGTGGCTCAATCCATGATTGGCGAAGGCCTTGTGCGCAGTGAAAAGTTCTCATCTTCGATCAAAGATGGCCTCGATATTCGAGAAACCATCCGCAATTGGCACACTGGTGATTTGTATGTGAAAGAAATTCCACCCTCACGTGGTTGGGTCGAAGTGGTGATTTTTTTCTTCGAAACTCCGGCAGACATGCAAAAGTATCCCATGCAAACTACTTGGTATGCTGAACACGAAAACGAATCGACTCTCAGTTTTTATTCCACCCCAATTGGCGAAAATTTCGTCGGGCCTGGAATTGCCCAATGCATTTACGGCGGCTGTATGTTTCTCTATCCTCCACGTTATATCCCGGATATTTGGATGCAAAAACGTTTTGCAAAATATCCTACTTTAGAAGAAAAGCTTTTGGCTGGAGCCTTGCATTATACACAAGAAAAACATGTTGCTATCGTTAGCCCATGCTCTCTGCAGCGAACATGGAAATGGCTGGCCAAGAAATATAAGAAAAAACTGATTCACATCCCCCTTTCCCGCTTCTCAACCCAGCTCGTAGACCGCCTGCGCTACTTTCATGTGCTCAACGGCAAACACATCCGCTCCTACGCATCCCAATTTATCCGTGAGATTTAGCATGTCTGTCATAATTACCCCCAAAAAAGTATCATAAGAGCAGCCCACACACCACGGCGGGCTATATCAAGATGAAACACAAAGTGTAGGGTGGGCTTCAGCCCACCAACGAATCGTATGCATAACCAATCAAAATCTCAGAACTTACATCAAGTGTTTCGTAGATATTCGGTTATCCCCTTATGAGGAATAGCTCAAGAGCATAAGATTTTCTTGGAGTGTTTTGAATGAGGGAAAATCCAGATTTCTTTTTGTGAAGAAGAGAAGGTATTGAGCAAAGAAGTTTGAATGAAGCGCAAGCGTGCATCATAGACAATCTAAGTGAAAAGTTTGGCGAAATTCCTTCTTCATTAGGTTCAATCAATTTCTGACGGTCCGGCAAAAAGTCTTTTTTGAAGCGCAGGCGTCCTCGCCTGCATCTACATATAGAGCAGGCGGAACGCCTGCGCTCCAAGACATGGTATCATAAAGCGGTAGATTATACTTTTTGCCGGAATGTCATTTCTAGACTGGAGGATCTCCCAAGTTTGAGGGAATTATGGAAGTTTGCCCACAAAGTAGATTCACTTGAGCACTTTCAACGCCGTAGTGAAGAGATCAAAGGCCAAACAAATCTCTAATATTTGACAAGCGAATCTGCTTATATCGACCAAGAGAGTAAGTTAGTAAAGTGTCCATTTTTGTATAGATGTTGATGATTCAACTAGGGTCCACAATGCCGAATTCGATATTGATGACGCTGTTGAAATCCGGTTCATATCCGGATCGACTTCCGATATAACGGTTGACCACGTTTTGCCTCCATCAACTGAGCGCAAGAGAGTGATCGCTCCTTCATTCAACCCGGCTTCCGCCAGCTCTTCATCCTCATAAAAAATGGTAAGCAAACCGTTGCGTAAATCATCGAAACCGCGGATGTACCAAATCTTTCCTAACCTACTAGCGGCACCAGCAAATGGCTGATCCCATCGTTGGAAAAAAATGTCTGTACGGTCAGGATTATCAAGCAATTCAATCGTGGCCCCGCTTCTAACAGCGGTTGCATTGCCCACCTCACCACCAAAAAATGGTTCCCAGTCACCAAAATCGGGATTGGGCAGAATTCGTGCAGGAAATTCTACAAAGGAAGCACTCCGATTGGTGGAAGTGATCATACTGCGAACAACAATATCTAAGGTAGAACCTTGCGGGAGAGCAAAATCTCTGCCGAAACCAGAACTGGCCCATATACCCCCATCGGTATAAATTCCGTCTCCTGCTTGTTGATCTACATCTTCGAATTCTCCATCGTCAACCACACCGCCAAAGTCTTCAAAACCACCAATGGGTTCAAGTTCATTGGCTTCGTGGTCTAGAGGGAGGTTGAATAAAAACGTAGATGGGCCTGAAGTGTTGAAGAAATAGGTGTTGGTGTAATCTGCTGTTAAACCGAATTGAATCAGATAAATAGAGGGTATGCCGACTACCGAAGTGATTTGGGCTTCACTCAATTCGTTAGAACCCCATTCAAATCGAATGAGTTCTTCTGGTTGATTGTTGGCGAACCGGCCTTCGGATAAGATGGTGCCTTCAAACATCACCAGTTGTCCGTCTTCTGATATCTGGCTATTCACATCAGTTGCTCGTACGGCCGGTTGGTCGATGCTAGAAACACGATCCAGGCTTGACCAGCGGAAGGAGGGACTGCTGCCACCGCCTTGGTCCATATTTTGTGTGGTGGAAGTGCCATCACCACTCATTCGGACCCAATTGGGAAAGCGTGTGCGAAAAGTTCCTCCTGGATCAATTAGGATAGGATTGAAGGGCTCATTGGTATTCATAATGTAGACGCCGCCGGATGAGGAGGGGATGTTGGATTGGGCGTAGGCAAGTTTGTTGCCATCGTCAGACAGGCTGCCCCCTCGATATTGAAAATCACCCAAATTCAGCAAGATTTTGATGTCTGTATCGTTTGTTATTTTTAAAAGATTTCTAAAAAAATGGGCGCCTCCCCGTACATCGCTAATGGCTAGAATCACTACAGAGCCATCAAAGTTGACGTCAATTTCTTCGCTCACACTGATAGAATCGGCTTCCGGGTTTATTCCAGGGTTGCTGCTTACATCACGGTCAGAAAGAATTGGAACTGCTCCAGAACCGTCTGTAGCGACTTTATATAATGTATTTCCTGAAGGTTCGGGGTCTCCGGAATCACCGGGCGAGCCGAATGGACCAAAGAGATTCAGAAAATAAATCCAATTCCCGTCACCGGATAATTTGAAGGTGATCGAATCCCGCCTTCCGAAAGGATCAATGACTCGTTGAGATTGTTCACCAAAAGAACGAAAGGGAAGATGAGTCAATACGACTCTTTCGTCTCCAGTGGCTACATTATGAACAACGATTTCTGGCTGCAGGTCTTCAGGATTATTCAGCCGGACAAAAGCAACGGTATTGCCATCGTTAGAGATGTCTAAAAGTTCAACCAGATTTTGTGCACAATTGTTCCCTACACCGGTGTCGTAGGTGAAACCTTGTTCGATCACTCGTTCTTCAGTGCCATCGGTATTCATTATACGGATTTGTTGGGCAAAGCAGTCACGATCGTCTCTGACGGTTTGTTCAACAAAGAAAACTGCCCGTGATCCATCTCCACTCATGCGGAAGAATTGGATGTCGTAATTGTTCGCAATGGAATCTGTAATATGCTTCATTGAGCCGACAAGAGAGAATTCAGCGGTTTCATTTGAATAGAGTAATTTGGAAGTAGTAAATAGAAGCGCTTCTAAAATTGTTAAAAGTAAAAATATTTTGAAGAAAGGATAATTTTTCATTTGAATCTCTCCGTATTGTTATCATATTAAATTAAAAAACACGAAATTGTCAATAATTTTTAGTGAAAGATGAAATTGAGGGATGATTCGACAACGTACATATCACCGGCGCTTTTTAGGCCATTTGTAATATCATAGGTTTTCGCCGCTCCAGAACTAAACGTTTGCCATTGCATGTCAGGACCGATGGCGATTATCCAATAGTCTTTCTCAATCCGTCCAGCCTCATAATGGGGGCAGCCAAAGCGCTCGTTATTTCCATAATGAGCCCAAAACTCTTTTTGAGCGCCTGCATTAAAATCTTGAAATACGTCGTAAGGCCGGGTAGAAGCATAGCTAATGGGAGTGGTCATCCATATATTTTGAGATGGATCGTTGAAATGGATGGGATGCTTGTTGTGATCCAGTCGGTACAATTCGAGAGCAGTTACCATGGTATTAAAGGTTCCCTGCATTTGCGCGACTTTGGCACGTATTTGTGCGTTGAGGAAATTGGGCACGGCAATAGCTGCCAGGATGCCGATAATGGCGACCACAATCAGTAATTCAATTAATGTGAAAGCTTTGTGAGCCATATTTACCTTCCTGCAAATGATCTATCTCATTGAATAGCATCATTGCGCTAGGGTGGGTTTAAGACAATAATAATTTTATTTCCAATGAATCATAGTTTGATTGTAAAATGATGCTTGTAGTTTAGGATACAATAAAAAGAATACAAATTAAAATCTTTACGGAACTTTTTGAATTGCGATAAATTGCCAAAGGCAAAACAAAATATTGTGAGTCGTGAAGATATTGTGTATTGAGTGTATGGGGGGTTTGTAATGACGAATATTCCTTACGGATATATTGAGCGGTCCCGTCCGAAAAAATCATCCCGGTCAGCGTTTGTAATTATTTCGGAGGTTGCGGCACTCATTATTGTTAGCAGTTTGCTTATTTTGACTTTTTATCCCAACTACGAAAAGCATCAAAAACGGTCTGAAGCAGCGGTTCTCTATTCCAATATGAGATCGTTGATTGTTGCTTTGGGATCATATCAAATCACGAATCCATACAACTCTCATTTTCCACCGGGACGCTATGGAGATGAACCTGGAATAGTCTTGTCTCCAAGATCCTTTCCCGAACAAACTGGCATTTTTAACAACGCCCGTAACATTTTTGGGCGAAATCCCAATCGATCCTTATGTTAGCGGTGTTGTAGATGGGACGACGCGGCAGACTTCGATTGTTCTGCACTGGACGCGTACCCGGGAAAGCTGGGAACCCAAAGACATAGACTATGATCATGTGGCATGGGGAGCGTTGAGTTTGGGGCCATCCATGCAATTGCCCCCTCAATATGAAATTACCGCTTTAAGGCGGGTCCCCTATAATGAAGATCAATTGCTGCAAAACTTATACGATCCAAGTAATGGCACTCATAGCCTGGGGCTGTTGTATTGCGATACAATGGGGAATCGTAGCCGAGTGAAGAAAGACAAAGCCACTGAAGAATCTACTTTAGAACAGCCATTTCTTCCATTTATAGAAAAATTTGATGGTTTTGCCAATTGGAATGATTCTACAAAACCATAGTTCGCAATCACTCCATTTTTTTGAATTTCAAATCAAAGCCCGTATAATTACAAAAAAGATTAAATTTGGAGAATCTATTATGAATCGAGTGTTGAAATTATTTGCCGTAATCATTTTTGCAGGAGTGTTGATGTCGGGCTGTGGACAGCAAGAAGCGGGCAACAACCAATCTACGCAGGAAACATCACCTGAACCCCAGCAAATGGTGAAACAGGTTGAGCCCACACATGCTGTTCCCCCATTGGAGGCTGCTCCAATAGACAATGGAGAGGTGAAAGCAACTGCTGCAGACTTGCCGCTAGGAGATTTGATGAAACGAATCGAAAACCGTTCAGGGAAACCATTGTTTTTGAATATTTGGGCGAGCTGGTGTGCTCCATGCCGTACCGAAATGCCTCATATTGTTGAGTTGTATAATGAATACAAGAACAAAGTGGATTTCATGGCAGTTTCAATTGATTCGTTTACCGGCACCAAAGACGATGTGCCTCAAGCGATGAAAGAGTTGAACATGAATCTGCCCACTTTCGTAATATCGGCCGAAAAGCAAGGTGAGGTGATTAATAAAATTGATGAAAAATGGGAAGGCAGCATCCCCGCAACATTTTTGTACAACAGTCAAGGAAAAAAAGTGAATCATTTCGAAGGAGCCAAAAGCAAAGAAACTTTCAAGCAAGCAATCAATGATGTTTTGAAAGGATAAAATAAAGAAACATATAGAGTGATGCCTTCAGCAAACGAATTGTATCGCTACTGCTGCGCCTCCCGTTCGGCAATTAATCTCAACGTCTCGTGGGCGTCTTGTACTTCTTGGGAAATATCTTCATAACGCCGGTATTGAGCGTATTCAATTACTTTGTGGAAGGCTTCTTTGGCTTTTCCGATTTCATTGAGTGCCAGATAACAACGGGCCAGTTTGTGATAATATTCGGGGGCATAGGGATCAATCTCAATAGCCCGCTTGATCCATTTCAGTGCTTTATGAATGTGTTGTACTGCCAGCGGATGAAAGAGTGGCTGGCCCTGTTGTCCCTTCATCGCAGCGATTTGTTCCGCTTGTTTGAGATGGGAAATGCACATATTCATAGTTAAGCTTGTGAAATTTGTCTGAATATCGACCAATTCTTCATACACATCTTGCTGCTGGGTGTAATCCGAACACCAATCATACACCAATCCCAACCGGTAATACGATTCGAAAACATCAGGGGCGAGACGTTTGCCGGTATGCAGCGAAACAAGAATTTCTTCCACATTTTCTTGAAACGCGCTGCGGCCTTCGTCGGCATCCACCTGGCTCATGAGTTTGTAGGCATGGGTAATTTGGGTATCGCCATAATAGATGGCAAGAGACCGTTGCAGCAGATAAGGAGATATGATGAGCGCTGCAATCAAAATCGTCAAAGGCCAAAAGCGGCTTTTGGAATTCCCCTCCGGAAACCGGTTGAGCAATCCGAGTGAGAGCCCGATAAATCCCCAAAGCAGAAATGCCGATGGCGTGTGGCGCAGAGTTACAGTAAATAAGTTGTGGATCAATATAGCGGTGATTCCGCCAAACACACCAAGGAGAATCAAATTTTCTTGCGAGCGATGGCGCAGCAAGGTGCTCCATACCTGATAGAGCAGCAAACCGATGATTGCAATGTAGAGAACAAGACCGACAATGCCGGTTTCCGCGGCAATTTCCAGAAATTCATTGTGGGCATGATTAAGGTTCCAAATATTAAAGGGGAGAAATTTGGAAAGCTCAACATCGCGAAATTCAGCAAACATTCGATTGAAACTGCCAATGCCATACCCCAAAATCGGACGTGAGAGCCAAATGGCGGCAGCGCCCTGATAAAAATAAAAGCGGTTCGATACCGATTCACCTTCACTCAAGTGGGAAAAACGATAGAGAGCAGCGGCGATTTCGTCCCACATGATGAAGGCCGTAACACTCCCAATTAACACCATGCAGGCGATTCCCCATACAGCCGTTTTGAGTGAGATAATCGAGCGAAGCAAAGGTGGATCTTTGATCCAATTGGCATAAGTTAGAAGTGAGAGAAGAATGAGAAAAGTTAGAAATGCAGCCACCCAACCTCCACGGCTGTAGGTGAGTATCAACGATAATATTTGGAAAAAAAGAATTGTGGTTATCAACCAAAATTGGCCTCGGCGTTTCATAAGCAGCAAAATGAATGTGAGGGGAATCAATCCAACCAAATAACCAGCCAGAAAATCGGGATTGCCCATGCTGGAAGTCACTCGCCGGGCTGCCACACCAAAGCCAAATTCGTCCCATGCGTAGAAATCGATCCCCAATGCCTGAAACACGGCATATACACAAACAACGAATGAAACGGCGATACTTACCCAAACAAAAATCCATGCCCTTCGCGGCGAGGAACAATACTGCCAGATGCAGAATGCCCAAAGTATATAGCACAGCCAACGGAGAAATTCACGCTCAGAACGTGGATAGGGAGAGAGCCAATTGTAAGAGAACCACACATACAATCCTAAAATAATAAATAGTATTGCATACGTAAGTTGAAATTGATTGACTTTGCCTTCAAACCACCATAATAAGGGGATGAACATAATGAGCATCACAGTGAAGCATTGCAGTAACGTTTCTTTAATCACAATAGTATTGGTGTTGTAAGAAGAAAAGAGTAAGGGAATCAGGATGAGTGGCAGGATAAGAAGAGCATCGAACAGATAACGGCTTGATTTTGCTTCTGTATGAGAAGGCGATCGTTTCATGATTCAGCGTTTCGAGTTCCCTCATTCGTTTGCAGTGCAGTTAAAGCACATTTTACATAACGATTGGATGCATCGATAGTCATCGGTCAATTCAGATTGATGCGTTTGATCGGTAAATGCAAGGAGAATGTGCTGCCTTTGCCCAGTTCGCTTGCGACAGTCAGTCTTCCACCATGGCCTTCGGCAATATGTTTCACCAATGCGAGTCCCAAACCACTGCCACCGGTTTCTTGTACGCGTGGGTCATCCACACGGTAAAATTCTTGAAAAATTTTCTTCTGATGCATAGGTGAAATTCCGATGCCATGGTCGGCGACATCAATCACGATCTCACCATTTTGTTGTTTGGCGTCGATATGGATTTCCCGGCTGTCGCCAGAGTATTTCATCGCATTGGTTAAAAGATTGTATATGGCCTGTTGAATCGAATCGGGATCGCATTCTATGGCCGGTAAATTTTCATCGATATGAATATCCAATTCGAATCCATATCGTTCCATATGGTAGTGAATGGTTTCTACTGTTTCGTAGACAACATCTTCAATTTGAGTTTCGACCATAGAATATTGCTTTTTCTCGGCCTCGATCAAAGAAAAATTTAGAATATTGTTAATCAGATGAGAGAGCCGTTCGCTTTCCTTGGTGATCGAGCGCAAATATTCTTTGCGTTTCTTTTCATCTTTTGTTCGATCCATTTCCAAGGTTTCCGCGTATAGGCGTATTAATCCTAAGGGTGTGCGGAGTTCGTGAGAAATGCGAGCGACAAAATCGGAACGCATGTCGGAGATTTCAAGTTCTTTGGCAATATTTCGCAGGGCCCCGAATAAACCCAACACCATAATAATGTCGGCAGAAGCAATCAGGCAGTAAAAAAGAATTTTTTCATTGTTGGCAATTTCCATGGTGTCTTGGCCGATTTGCTTGGAGAAGTATATGCGATACCAGGGAAAATCGTCATGAAAGCGCCGGGAGTGGTGTTTCAGACTCTCTTTGAAAGTCGTTGTGCCCATAGGCCGGTTCATCGGTACAGTGGCTACCGGTCTGCCGTATTTGTAATCGGTAATCCGTATGGGGTCTTTTAACTCCCGATGAGTTTGCCACAAATCTTCAAGTAGTTGAGGAAAAAATGCATTGTTGATGGAATCAAAATCAAAGGTGAATCCATAAATAATGATGTCATCTTCCGAAGGGTTGGGAACTTCAGTATAGGGGGCGAAACAAGTTAATTCACGGTTGGCATCTGACATCACATCTTCAGGATAACTTAATGTTTCAAAATCGCTGCGAAACAAATGGTCTTGCATGGGTTCATTCTGGAAAACGAGTATATCCATCTCACTGCGAAGACGGTCAATAAAGGGTTGATCGGGACGTTGGCTGGTAACCCATGTGCTTGAGGGTCGGGGAGAATTGTTAGAATTTGAGGATTGTTTTCGAACAAAGAAATGAATTTTTTCCATCGGACGGTACAAATAAATCTTAGAAACAAACGGCAGTGGATGATTCGCGGTAAATTCAAATTCCTCAAGATCTGTGTTGGGTGAGATTTCGCTCAATACTTGACTTTCTAAAGCTTCCCTGAAAGTTCGCTGAATATTGTATCTCAAGTAAAGGGAGGTTTGGTTGCGAACTGTATTGACGATCTCTTGCACTTCTTCATTTACTTGCTCTTCATACCGCGCTTCAATGCCGTTCACAACCTGCAGGCCCAAATAGGTTAGTAATCCCGCCGGCAGCAGCAGCGCCAGGGGGGCGGTTATAAGAAAACGTCGTCGTGGAGTAATCAGCGCCATAATTTATTGTATTCGTGTATGAAATGATTGTTCGATATCTATTGTACACGAGAAGCAGGTGCAGTAGGAGGCAATATCGTCTTGCTTGATCGTACCGTCAAACTACTCCACATTTTGCACTTGTTCGCGCAGTTGTTCGATGGTTCCTTTGATATCAAGCACCAATCGTGTGATTTCTATTGACGAACTTTTAGAACCGATGGTGTTTGTTTCTCGAAACAGTTCCTGGCAGAGAAAATCCAAACGGCGTCCCACCGCCCGATACTCGGATTCATTGTGGTTTTCTTGTAAGATATCGCGAAATTGATCGATATGGCCTTGAATTCGAACGGTTTCTTCTTTCACGTCTGAACGGTCGGTGTAAAAAGCGACTTCCTGTAACACCCGATTGGGTTCGAGATCGAGAGTTTCTTTCCATTCAGAAATACGGGTTACCATTTTTTCGCGGTATTCTTCAATCACTTGACCGCGCTTCTCAGCAATTTGAATCGCAGAGGTTTCGATGGTATTGAGAAGAGTGTGCAATTCTTCCTCCAAACGGCGGCCTTCATCCGTTTTCATTGCAATGAGGCCTTGCAGGTTATTATCAATCAGGCTTTTTACCAGACCCCAACATTCTTCCGTTGAAATTTGTGTTTCTTGAATGTCAAGAATGCCTTCAACACGCAGCAAATATTCCATACTGGGAGTGTAAGAAATGTTCAATTCGTTGGCGAGCCGATCGGCGGCGTCAATAAACATACGGGCGGCCTCGGGGTTGGGTTCGATTTTTTCTTGGGCGGCGAGTGAACGATTGCTTCGCAAATAAATTTCGATACGGCCGCGCCGGATAAACGAATTGACGTATTCACGCAATGGAACTTCGAGCATGGAAAGCTGGCGTGAACTGTGAAAATGAAGATCGAAACTTTTGTGATTGAGTGTTTTAATTTCGAGAGACACCGTGGCTTCGCCCACTGTATCGCGTACGCTGTTGTAACCAGTCATGCTCCGTATCATGTTGTTTTTGCTGCTCCTTGTTTCGCTTGACGGTTTTTGATCGCCATCTTATTGTTAATCTTCATACATACTACAAGATTCTGCAATTTCCCAAAGAAGGAGACCAGGTTCATGGTGGAAGCACGGATTGGAATTATCGGCGGATCAGGTGTGTACAATTTGGAAGGTGTGGATTATCACGATGAAGTTGATTTGTGGACACCTTATGGTTCTCCTTCGGATATCATTCGGTTGGGCCGCTATGATGGGCGTGAACTGGCGTTTTTGCCGCGGCATGGGCGGACCCACCGGTTGAACCCCGGCAATGTCCCTTATCAGGCCAATATTTATGCCATGAAAAAGCTTGGAGTGGAGTGGATCATCGCGGTGAACGCCTGCGGCAGTTTGAAATTGGAAATGAAACCACTCGATTTTGTGGTTCCCAATCAGTTGATCGACCGAACCAAGCACCGTTCCAACACTTTTTTTGACCCTATCGCCGTTCATGTGGGCTTTGCCGATCCCTTTTGCGACCCCTTGCGAAAAATGCTGATTGAAGCCGTGCAGGAATGTGGGATTAACGTTCATGGGATCGGAACTTATGTCTGTATGGAAGGGCCTCTTTTTTCTACCCGGGCAGAATCGGAGCTATACCGCAGTTGGAATGCGGATATTATCGGCATGACTGCTTTGCCAGAAGCTAAACTCGCCCGTGAAGCAGAGATATGTTACTCTATCGTGGCGGCGGTGACCGATTACGATTGCTGGCACGAAGAAGACGTGACGGTTGAAATGGTGATTCAAAATCTTACAAAGAATGCCGAGAATCTAAAAAAATTGATCAAAGCCGTAGTGCCAAAGATTCCCGAATCGCGTAATGCCAGCACCTGTCCATGTTGCAATGCTTTAGAAAATGCTGTACTCACAAAACATGATGATTTCCCGGAAGACAAGCGGGAAGCGTTTGAATTGTTTCTGGAAAAATACAAGTAACCCATCTCATACAATCTGCATATCGAAGATAGCTTGAACCGTTCAAACCATTAATAGGATGATGTAAGATAACATGGCAATACAAACCTGATTTACCAATTCTCATAAAGAAAAGGGAGGAAACACCTCGATGAATCGTAAACTTGTTCTGGCCAGTATTATCTGTTCTGTTGTATTCGCGGGTATGGCCGCCTCGGCTGCCGACAGTCCATATGTGGGCCGATGGGCGTTTACTACACCGGGTGGCGGCGCCGGCTGGCTTGGAGTAACCGAAGACAAAGGATTTTTGGATGCGGAAATCTTGTGGAGGGGCGGCAGCGTGGTGCCTGTAGCAGGGGTGATGGAAGCAGAGGACCGATTGCTCGTTACCCGGAATGTTGGAGTGAATCATCACAACGAGCAAGGGAAAGTGATTCGTACCCACACGTTTCAAAATGTACTTTTCTTTGAAAAATTCGGAGATACATTGGAATGCACCATGTATTCACCGGATTACCGGAACAAAACCATCCATGAGCATAAATTTACAGCGAATAAAATTCCACCCCTGCCTGAAGCACCGGATCAATCAGAAGTGGTATACGGTGATCCGATTGAGCTGTTTAACGGGAAAAACCTGGATGGTTGGATGTTAACCAGCGAACGCGCTACCAATGGTTGGTCGGTGGAAGACGGGGTGCTGGTAAACAATCCGGTCCAGAAAAAAGGCCAGCCCCACATTCATTACGGCAATTTGCGCACCGTGGAAGAATTTGAAGATTTTAACTTGACGATGGATGTAAAAGTTCCGGAAGATGGGAATAGCGGTGTTTATCTACGCGGGATTTATGAGGTGCAGGTGATGGACAGTTATGGCCGCCCGTTGGATAGCCATCACATGGGAGCGATTTACAGCCGTATTGCTCCCACGAAGAATGCCGAAAAGCCCGCCGGCCAGTGGCAAACCTTTGATATCACCCTTTGCGACCGCCATGTCACTGTGATTTTGAATGGAGTGAAA
>CAZEZQ010000022.1:0-16601 GCA_964516245.1 uncultured bacterium
TCAACCGTAGTATCGATATCCGTTAAGATTTGATCGATCAAAAGCAAATATTCTTCAGGTGCGCTTACCACCACCGAGTTCGAACGTTCATCGGCCTCAGCCAACACACGGGATGCGGCTCTTCGGGCTTCACTATCCGGCGCGTCATCATCGTCACCCCTGCGGCCTCTACCGAATGGTCCGGGAAATCCCCCGCCACCACGCCGGTCGTCATCATCATCTGCAGCAAAAAGATTTTGAATCAATTCTGCCACTTCGGTTGCATCTGAATATTGCAAATGAAAGACTCGTACTGCTGATATGCTCGAAATAGAGGTATCCAACGCCCGAATGATTTCTACCATCCGGCGAACATGGGTTTGCGTATCGGTCACCACGATGGCGTTGCTGCTTTCGTTGGCGGATAAAGTGGCATAACTTGGCATCAATCCTTCAAGGTTTTCAATGAGAGCTGTGGCATCGGTATAGCGCACTGGCACGATTTGGGTGATCATTTCATCTGATTTGGGAATCTCTTCCGGCCTGTTTCCCGTTTTGACTGGTATGTCCCGCTGTTTGGCTTCATCACGTTCAACAATCGTTAACGTACGGCCGTTGCGCAACGCTGCATATCCTTTTTGATACAATACCGTGTTTAGTAAATTTATGGCTTCTTCCTGGTTTAGCGGTTGATGGCTCCATACATCTACACGTCCATCCAATTCGGCTTCTTTGACAATGACAAATCCCGCCGCCTCACTCAGGTAATCCAACACTTGTTCCAACGGCACTCCACGGAAGTTCAGACGGATCGAATTGGAGCCATTATTTTCGGCTGTAGAATTGGTGGGCTGCTGTGCCCAACCCGATGAGTTGCACAACAGAAATATAGACAAGATTGTTGTTAATAGGATTGGCTTCATTGGTTTAACTCCTGTTTTCTTTGTTCCATCAATCGCTTCAAAACATCATTCGTACCTTCAGAATTCGATTCGTCTTCTTCCTTTTCTGAATTGGCGGCTAAGGGACCTGAACTGGGTGTAGAACGATCTAAGGGACTTCCACCGCGTCGATTATCTACCAGTTCCCAATCTTGATCATCTATTCGTTGAAGAGCCATACCCACATCAAATGGAATTCGTTTTTCACCTGAAACCAGATGGATTGAGGTAGTAGCAATAGCCTCTACCAAGAATTGATCTATAGAATTTCCTTCTTTAATAACACCATTCAGTTCTGGCCGATTGCCTTCAAAGAAGGCATACGATTCAATGTCGGTTACCAGTGTTCCAATTAATGCAAACTCATCAATTTCAGGTTCCGGTTCTTGTACAATTGGTTCCGGTTCCACTTTTTTTCGCGTAGGATCAAATATGTTGCGCTGCCAGATTAGTTCAAAATTTTCGAATTGCGGTCCTGAATCGGGTGGAGTGGTTTGGTCTTGCGCATGAGCTATCCCCTCGAATAAAAATAGCCATCCAGTGATAAGGCATAGGAGAATGAATTTTGGGATGGCATTTTTATAAAATTGATTGATAGTAGTTGGAAGTGTGTTTTTCGTGATGTCAAAGACGCCCTCACCCCAACCCTCTCCCAGAGGGCGAGGAGGAAGAACAACAACCGGCTCGGCGGGAGCACGCCACGGCGCATTTTCAACCTCGCCCTCCTGAGTAGGAGCCTCGCCATCCCAGGTGAGAGTTTTGCTTTTCCAAGTATAATTCTCAGTTTGACGATAGAGTGAAATGTATTGGTAAACGCCTGTAGTTGAATCGTGCAACGGATTTTTCATGATTCTTCTTCCAACAATCTAAGTCCACTGAATCGAAGGCTCAGCGACAATAAGTTTCCACTGCCATCGCGGTCACTCACTTCGAGCGATTCGATTTTCAGTGCCAATGGATCTCGTTCGAGTTCATATAAAAAGCGGGCGATTTCTTCCATGTTCCCTTGCGCTACAGCCCGGCATTCGATCGTCATATAGTTGTCTTCGTATTGACGCCATTGTGGTTTGAAAGATGAAAGGGCCACCCGGCTCTCATTCACCCAGCGGTCTACAGCGGTAATCACTTGATTTTCTGCCACTGAAACTTCAGCTGGCAAGGCATCACGCTGCATTTCTCCCCAAGTTTTGCGAAGAGGCCGTTCACGCAATAATAGCATTTCGCCCTTTTGCAAATCTTGTTTTAGTTGTTCGATCCTTACGCTGTTTTCATCCCAACGGTTTAACATTGGAGTCAAAATCATCTTGTCGGCAAATAATGCAAACAAGCAAAAGCCCGCAGCCAATAGCAGTATGCGTTCCCGGTTCCAATCGTTCATCGCCTGCCTCCTTGAATCCATCGGTAGCGAAACGAAAATTGCACCGGTGACTCACCCACCACTTGTTGTATCTGCAAGTCTTTGACTTGCTCGTCTTGGTTTAGCTGATCGATGGCTACAAGCAAATCTTTGTTGTTTTGAGCAAAACCTGAACACGAGACTTGTTGAGTATCTTCGATTTCTACAACTTTGGTCCACACACGGCCCTCTTCAGGAAACGCTTGAGTCATGGTTTTTATGGCAGATAAACTGGGGACAGAATCTTGAAACCAAGGATGAAATTGTTTAATTTTGCTTTGAATCATTTCCAGTTCTTCGACTTTGTCGCGCGTGGCCTCCCACTGCGACTCGTAGGATGAGAGGGTCCACTGCTGCCAACCAAAGAGAATTACTCCCAATAAAATCGCAGCCGCCGCTCCTCCACCAAGCACAGCATTTCTTCGTGATGAAATACGCTCTATCACTTTCTGAATGGGACTGATGCAAGGAGGTAAAAACTCAATGGATGATTCACCGTTTTCCAATAAGCGCGCTCCAGTTCCCAATGCCAAGTAAGGATGATGGAGTTCTGTTAATTCGCCTCCTTTGTGCACTATGGATTCCAAGTGGATATGGAAAATTTGAATTCTTATCGATTGCATGGCTGGCTGCAATGCTTGTTCGATCGCCGAATTCCATTGAGGATTCCCGTAAAGATAGAGTTTTTTTAATGACTCTCGCACTCCATCCGGCAACTGCCCCAGCGAGATGCGTATATCACGAAGCAGAGATTGTTCCCAGTCGTTATCAGTCTCATAGACAGAACCTGAATATTCGAAATTTCGCATCAACACGAATTGATTATTATACAAAACAAAACAATCCACCGTTGTTTCTCTTTGCTGTAAAATAAGAGTTCCCTCTTCGGATGAAGATTTGGGGATTATAGGTGCACCAATAGAAAAACTTACCGGTGAGAGTTTTGCTGCTTTGCATATCTCTCTTATTTTGATCACAGTTTGCATTGGGACTGCATTCAGAAGCGCGACAGATGCATAATTGGGGATTTGACATTTGAGAGTCGATAATGACAATTCATCATATGGGAATGGAAATTCTCGTTCTGCATTTAGTTGAATGTAGTTTCGTTCGTCTTCTGCAGACATTTCGGGCAACTCAATTTGGTGGCTCATCACCCAATATACCGGCAAGCAAATTAGACAATGATTTTCTTTGATGCCCAATTCATCCAGACGATTGCGAATCTCTTGACCCACCAAGTCTGAATCGTCTTTTAGAATATCCAATGATAATGCAGCCTTCCCTGCTTGTTTTAAGAGAGGGCCTGATCCATTGCGATGCAGCAAGGACACATCCAATTTGCCTTCATCAAAAGCCAAACTGAGTATGTTTTTTCTATGGGATGATTTGCGATCGAACACGATTCTGCTCCTTATAGACTGCTAATTCTTGACGTATCCTCTGCCCCAGCGCCCATCCATAGCGGGTTAGGTCGCGCCGGTAGCGCACCATGGCTTTTTCTTCACTGGTGTCGAAAACAACCATTGTCCGACGAAAGCCTTTTCCATCCCGGCCTACTGCAGCGATGTCGGCTGAAAATTGAAAGCTATTCGTTGTAAGATATTCACCGGCTTCATTAGCGCTCTCTTCATCCAGCACTTCAGCAACCCAGGCGATGGTATCCAAACTATCAGAATGTGTTTCGCGGTATTCTACCAGCTGATTGGCTTTGTCTTCATCCAAACCTGGAATGCAGGCCAGCACAATAGCGCTGGCGGTATTTACATTTATCAAACCTTCTTGAACTTCTTCTGACGCAGTGATTGAATCCGCAATTTGGGAGAGTTCATCCGCTTCCATTTCAGAGGCCAGAAAAAAACTCAGTAAACTGGTATATTCTTGTTGGCCCGGACCCAATTGCTCTTGGATTTCATTGGCTCTTTCTTCACCAAAGGTATCAATTAGAAGTTGTTCTAACTCTTCTGAATCTTCTTCATTGATATAGATTTCCTCTTCTCCCTCTCGATTCAGATTGGTTTCTTTGCTGTATACGGTGAGATATTCCAACAGGCCTGAATCAAGTTGGCTATCCCGATTGTCTATGGGAGGCGATTCGCTGCCGTCTTGCTCATTCCAATCGAGAAGACCGTTTCGGTTTTGATCTTCTCCGTACAACCATTCCCATTGGGCGCCATAGACCCAATGCAATTCTGATAAAGTTTCAAAGGGAGCATTTTTACTAGTATAACTAGGAGAACGCAGAGAATAGGTTTGTGATTCGGCTCCTTCGCCTGTTAGTTCGTCGTCTTCATCACGCCAATCTATAATCGAAGCAGCCAGCTGGGTGCTCATGTTGGGTAGCTTCTCCAACATTTCCACTGTTGCTGTATTCAGATTTAATTTGGAAGCCTCATCAATCAATCCAAACGAAGGATACTCATATTCAATTTGGCCTCCCCGGCCAATGATCCAAAAAGTGGAATCACCAACAATTGCCCATTCGTTTGTATAAGAATTCACATCGGGAAATTCACCAGACTCGGCGTTATTCAAAACAAATTGAATATATTGAATTGCCCCTTCTATGGCTTGTTCTGCTTGCGCGCCTGCCAATACATTTTCTGCAGCACGGTTCTCTAACAACATGGAACGGCCAAATAACAATGC
The DNA here is from genome assembly GCA_964516245.1 of uncultured bacterium. Classification (GTDB taxonomy): domain Bacteria; phylum Hinthialibacterota; class Hinthialibacteria; order Hinthialibacterales; family Hinthialibacteraceae; genus CAZEZQ01. The sequence goes on from CAZEZQ010000022.1 coordinate 4,966, forward strand.
TACGCTTACCAGGCCCATGGCAATCCACATCACCACGATTAGTACGGAGCCTAGTTTTGAAGAAGGGGAAATTGTCTTATTTGGAAAACGTGATATTGGATTGTATTGTAGTAATTTTTTGATCCCCTCACCCCGGCCCTCTCCCTGAGGGAGAGGGGGAAAGGCAACAGTTGGCCCGGTAGGAGCATGCTCAAGGCATATTTTAACCTCGCCCTCCTTCAGAAATCGCGCTTGATTGAAAAATTCTATTTTGGAAGGGAGTAACGCAATCATGATCGCCCTCCCCTCTGATTTTGCTGGTTAATACCCCCTTGATTGTTGCCTCTGTTTCCATTACCTGGCTGCCCACCACCATTATTTGGTTGACCCCCGCCACTACCACTAGGTTCCCCTTCATTTTCAGTATCATCTGTTTCGCTCTCAGTACCTTCCTCCTCTTCCTCTTCTTCTACAGGGGCGACGGTATGAATGGGAACCATAAATTCCAACACTTCAAATTGTTCATCATCTTCGCCGTCGCGGGAGAAGGTGATTCGGGTGTAAATGGCTTTGGGCAGCGGTGGGTCTTCTTCACTTGAATTCCACGTTTCATGCCAGGTTTCTCCGTCATAAAAGCGAAAGTCTAATGATTGTACTTCTTCCAACAGACGGGTGTGTGTGGGCTCTTCTTCACTGGTTGCCAGCAAATTTCGATAGATGTATCTCACCAAGTGATAACCGTTTTGTTCATTGGTTTGATACTCATCTGTCAACACGTATTGGATTCCTTGGATTTCTCCATACAGTAGAGTTTCACTGACAATGCCGCTGGAGGTGTAGCATTGCAATTGGTCGAACATGACATTGCCCCTGCCTGTGTCTTCACAAATCAAGTCTCCCGCTAATCCATCTTGCGGCGATACGATATTAATCAAATCTCTCTTGATGATGGTATAGGCGATTTGCAACTGCTCCTGTATCTGAATATTTTCTTGCGCATTGTCACGAAGATGGAGGGCGCTATACAACACAGAACTGATGGCAGTGACCAATACTGCGAAGATCAGGGTCGAAACGAGCACCTCGATTAATGTAAAACCCGATCTTATGTTAGTGCGTGCAATCATGTTAAGCATTTTCTTCTACCGTTTCATCTTCACTGTTATCCACCAAAGTACATAACCGAATGTGATGTTCTTGCCCCTGCACGTTGTAATAGACAAACACTATCAGCAATTGCATGGTGTCTTCTTGCCAGGCTTCATCGTGTAGAACCCAGCGATATCCCGGCCACTCTTCACCAAATTCACCTTGCTTGGCGCCGGTTTGCCAAGTACCGGTGATCACCATCTCTTGCAAAACTTTTTCGGCCAACCGGGTGGCGGTCATTTTGCGTTCCGCCACTACCGCTGCGCGATTTGCCAATACCACTCCTTGCAATGCGACTGGAATCACCAATGCCAAAAACAACATGGCCGCCAACAGTTCAGGCAAGGTAAAGCCTGCGTTGGAATTATCACTGCGTTTGGAACCACAATAGACATAAAATTTATTGGCGTAGAATTTCGTCATCGTCAAATTCTTCCACTGTCAAAATTTTGAAACGAACACCCAAATCGCTTTGCGCAATCCACAAAATATCATCTTCATGATCGGCATCGTGAATTTGAATGGCGCGGATACTTCGGTCATCCAAATACCCATCGGGCAAAAAATAGATGCGGGCAATGCCTTTTTGAATTTTCTCACTTTCTTGTGATAAGATTTCAAACTGTAAGTTTGCATCCAGCTCATATTGCTTATTTTCTTGGTTTGGCCATTCATAACTCCATGAAGGCAAAATCATGTAAAAACCGTTTTCAATATCAATTTGCAGTTCCAATGGCACTGCGCTAGATATCGATTCACTCCGCGCGTATTGAATCACCGCCAAAAATCGCCGTGCCTCTTCCTCCAAAGAACGTCCTGAGAAAAACTTTGATAAGCGAGGTGCAGAAACCGCTACCACAGCTGAGAGCATCGCCATGACGACGATCAATTCGATCAAGGTGAAACCCTTTTGTGCGCGCATGATTATTTTCAACCCCCTCTAAATCTCCCTCAATTTTGCTGATCTTTACCCACAAAATGTGAACCTTGGAATTCCCCCCTTATTAAGGGGGGTTAGGGGGGATCTGGCTTTTCTCATTCCGCCGAATCCCCCCAGAACCTGCGGTGCTTACCCCCCTTAATAAGGGGGGACAAAAAACGTTCCCCAAACTTGTGGGTAAAGATCAGCAATCTAGGGGGAGACTTATCAACTCTCATGATTATCTACCTGATTTCCAATTGGTGATATCGTCATCTCCGCCGGAGCGGCCATCGGGACCCATCGAATAAAGATCGAAGCCATTGGTGTTGTGTTTGCCGGGATATTCATAGACATATTCGTTGCCCCAAGGGTCAACAGGCAAATCTTTGATATAGGGACCACGCCAGTCTTGAGTATTGCTTGGTTTGTCAACCAGATCCTCCAAACCGTCTGAGCCTTTGGGGTAAAAACCGTTATCCACTTCGAAAGCATCCAACGCAATTTCGAGGTTAGAAATTTGAGTTTCGGCGGCTGTCACTTTGGCTTGTTCGGTCCGTCCAGCGAACTTGGGGACCACGATTGCCGCCAGAGTGGCAAGAATGACCAATACCAGCAACATTTCTACCAAAGTAAATCCTTGTTCTTGTTTTCGTTTATTTTTTTTAAAATTGGTTTCTTGATTCATCATGCGCCTCCATCATTCTTATTTGATGTAATCTTGTATAGTGAAGATTGGAATGACCATTCCGATAAAAATCGTTCCCACGAATCCGGCGATCAAAAACAACATCAACGGTTCAGCCAAGGCGACCGCTGTTTTCAATTGACGGTCTAAATCCTGTTCAGTTACTTCAGCTAAGCGCACCAATTCTTGATCCAAGCGGCCTGATTCTTCAGCCACCGAGACCATTTCTAACACAGAGCCTGAAAACAGTTCTTTGCAATCCGCCAAGCTGGTGGCGAGTTGATCTCCTTTTTTCACCCGTTCGATTGATTCGGTGACTGTATCGTGCAATATTTGATTGTGGATCGATTTGCGCGCGACATTCAAAGCGTAAATCAATGGCACGCCGGCTCCCAGCAAGGTTCCCAGCATTCGGCAAAAGCGGGCCATGGCGAATTTCGCGGTTAAATTGCCAATTACCGGAACTTTGAGCAGAGCATTTTCGTATTTCCGCCGCCCGGCCTGCGATTGCATCCAATTTCGTAAAAAGTAAAAAAGAACAAAGACAGCAACAGCTACGAACAATCCGTAACCACGAACTATCTCACTAGCTCCGACGATGATTTGGGTAATTAACGGCAGTGCGGCTCCAAATCCGCTGAAAATTGATTGAAAGCGGGGGATAAAAAAAACCAGCAAAAAAATTAGAACGGCAATTGCCAGAAACAAAAGTACACAGGGATAAATGAGCGCAGATACCAATTTGGCGCGTAAATCTTTGTCACGGTTCTGAAATTCGGCAATCTGTTGCAGCACAAGATCAAGAAACCCACCGGTTTCGCCCGCTTGGACCATCGCAGAATACACGCGTGGAAAGGTTTGGGGCGCTTGCGACATGGCATCCGCCAGCGACATGCCATCCACCACTTTATCGTGCACTTCTTTCCACTGCGCCCGCGCTACGGGATTGCTGGCTTCGCGATACAAAATGGTTAGCGCCCGGCTGAGGGGAACACCCGCTGCCAGCAGGCTGGAAAGCATGCGGGTGAAATTTTCTAGTTCGCGAAACGAAACCTTTTTGCCTGAGATCGACCATGAGAATCCGGATGATTTTGCCTTGCCATTGGTTCGTTCTGAAATCTGTATGGGTTTCCATCCCCGCGATTCCAGCTGTCGAAATGCATCTTGTTTGCCTTGCGCATCCAAACTGCCTTCCGCGATGGTTCCATCCGGTTGTAACACTCGATAGCGATATAACGACATTTGAATCACCTACCTTATTCAACCGAATGCTTAGAAACCCGAAGCACTTCGCCTATCGTAGTGATGCCTTCGTGCACCAAACGCCAGCCGTCTTCGCTGAGCGATCGCATACCGCGGCGCCGGGCCGTTTCGCGGATTTCACCTGTCGAGCATTCTTTCAAAATCATGTCACGAATCTCATTGCTCATGTCCATCATTTCGAAAACCGCTCGCCGTCCGTAAAATCCTGTATGCCTGCAGTGCTCGCACCCAACTTCGCGGTATAGATCCACATGAGATTCAATTCCAAATTGTTCTTTTAAAGATAGATGTTTGTGCGAATCGTCGATCTCTTTACATTGGGGGCACAGCATCCGCACCAACCGCTGCGCCAACACTGCTTCCAAAGACGAAGCCACCAAATACGGTTCCACTCCCATGTCGATCAAACGGGTAAGAGCGCCGGGAGCGTCGTTGGTGTGCAAAGTGGAAAACACCAAGTGTCCGGTCAATGAGGCTTGCACTGTAATTTTCGCGGTTTCCTGGTCGCGAATTTCACCCACCAAAATTACATCCGGATCGTGACGAAGTATCGAACGCAAGCCACGAGCGAAAGTAAGACCTGTCTTTTCAGAAACTTGAATTTGGTTGACTCCTTTGAGTTGATACTCGATTGGATCTTCAATCGTGATAATCTTTCGCACCGAATGGTTAATTTCATTAAGCGCAGTATAAAGAGTAGTGGTCTTTCCGCTTCCAGTAGGGCCAGTTACCAATACGATTCCATGCGGAAGGGCAAGAACTTCTTCGAACAATTTCAGTTCGCGTTCGTCCATCTTCAATTCAGACAAATGGAGCAAGGTGGAATCTTGCCGCAACAACCGCATCACCACCGCTTCGCCATGCAGCATGGGAATTATCGATACCCGAACATCGACCTCGCTGTTTTTGATGCGCAGTTTGATACGCCCATCTTGCGGTAAGCGTTTTTCTGCGATGTTTAAATGGCTCAAGATTTTGACCCGTGATACAATCGCCGGTTGGAACCGTTTGATTTGAGCGGGAACCATTACATCCTGCAAGACGCCGTCAATGCGGTAGCGTATTCGCAACTCATCTTCAAACGGTTCCAAATGAATATCGGTCGCCCGCAGTTCAATCGCATCACTGAAGACCTGGTTCACAAAGCGGATGATCGAGGCATCTTCGGCGGCGCTTTCCAAATCCGAATCATCTGCAGGCTCTTCGTCAATGACTTGCAGCTGGCTTTCTTCTTCCAGAGAATCGATCGTATCAGCGCCAACCCCCAAATGCTTTTTGAGTTCCCGTTGGATCACCTCACGCGGCGCTAGCACTGGTTTTAGCGTATAGCCGGTCAAGGTTTTTAGCCGGTCGATGCCTTGCGTATCAAATAAGCGGCTGGTGGCAATTTCTACATGACCGTTCACTTGTTGCAATGGCAGCAATTCTTCTTTTAATAAAATACGGGCAGGAAATTGAGAAAGAAGCTGGCGATCGGGTGCAACATTTACTAAAGTGCTATAGGGGAGGAAATACTCGACCGCCAGCCATCGCAAGATGTCTTCTTCAGTTTGAATGTCTGTTGAATCGCTTTGATCCATGCTTTTTTGCAGGGCTTTCACATCCATTGGTGAAAGTTGCTTTTCTTGAACCATTCGCTCCAACAACTCATTCATCGTTTTTAGTCTTTCTTCTTACATGTGTACATTCAATATATGAGCAAGGCTCACACTGCGCCGCTCTGATACCAAATTCGAAAGTACTACTATTCCAACATTCCCATCATCACCAAGAGGGCTTCTTGACGAACCGACAGGACTTTGCGTAATTTATCTTGGGCTTTTTCCAATGCAACTTGTTCTTTTTTACGAGCTTCACGAACGGCTTTCAGTTTCTCTTGAATTTCCGATGCAGAAGTATCTTCGTTTCGCAATGATTCTTGTAAGGCTTGCACTTCTGGGCTGGGTTCCGGTCCAAAACCCCGACGGCCCCGTCTTCCGCGGTCATCATCACCATCGGGTCCACCTGGTCCGCCAGGACCTCCACGACCCATCATCATAAAACCGAATCCGCCACCGCTTCGTGCTTCACGTTGTATTTCCATAACGTCTGTAACCAAGGGTTGCAAAACCTTCCATTCTTCATCGCTTGACCCCATAACCTCTTGCATGCGTTCCATCATACGCGCCTGCATTTGTTCAGGATCAAAACCACCCCGTCGTCCACGATCTTGGGCATCGCTTTTCAAACTAAAGACTGCCACTGCCAATACGATTGTTCCTAATGCTAGACTTTTTGAAAATCTTCCCATTGCTACTTCTCCTTTTGTTTGATTAAAGTTCGCACTGCTTCATTTGTACTTGTAACGCGCAACTCGATTGCTTTATTGACTATGCACGAAACATACCAACAATAAATCAAAAATTAGAAAAAAAATCGGCTTATAATGAGTAGATTTTTCTCAAGCAACGAAAATCATGCGCAAATATTGCGCACTGCAAGAGAATACTAAATAACTTTAGAGTTCATTCAAGGATTAAAGTCGTAATAGCGTGAGGTTATCTGACTAATAAAATTCGGGTTGGACATATTCAGGAGTTGAGGATGTTTTAGGGCCAATTGCTATTTGCTTTGACTGTCAGAAACAATAGCGATTCAATTATCTGAGAAATGTTTTTTGACGTATAGAAAAGCCCTTCTAAACAGTGAAGAGTTATTTTAATAAATTAACGGCCTAGTCCCCGCTGATTGGACTGCTTACTGTAGTATTGTTCTCCACGAAAAATATCACCAGCGGACCGTAAACCATTTGATGGATGATAATAATGGCCGGCAAGCCATCCTCCCGCAGCGAGAGTTAGACCCACATTCAAGTATTTTTCATCAGGGCCCGGACTGCCAATTTTCCAAGTGGAATTTTTCCATGCCTTGTACCAATCATGATTGGGGTTGCCATTGTAACCGTGAGCGTCGGCAGTTCCGTAGTCGTAGGTTAATGGTCCATTTGGCCCCCCGATTCGATGAAGCGCCGATTGATGAAGTACATCATCCGCCTGAAAAACATCCGGTAAAATGCGATTCATATAACTCACAGGCGTGGTCAACATCGAGTAGGGGACTACCCATGGATGGCCTGGGAACACATCGTAAGGAGGAGCGCCATTGTCAAGCCGATACATTGTGATAGAGGTGGCTATGGTACGTAAATCGGATTCAACTCGTGCCAATTTTGCTCGTATTTGCGCATTCAAAAAATTGGGGATGGCAATTGCCGCAAGAATTCCAATGATTGCAACAACAATAAGTAATTCAATAAGTGTAAATCCTTTTTTCATCATGAATTCTCCATGAATGGCACATATTCTCTAATCAATTTTTAGTGTAGATTGACTTTTTAAAAATTTGGATACTCTAATTGAAATTCCTATCGTGAACCAACTACTTATATATAACGATTATCTTATAGGTGATTCAATAAGGAGAATAATTTTATTTGACTCTCTTCTTGACAACAGTACTTCGTGCCTAACAGTGTAATGCTACTATAACATAGATCACTAGGAATGTGTCAACGATGAAATGAAAGTTAATCCAAAAATTATCCCTCATCTTTAGGGTTTAAGAGGGATTCGGCCTCTTCAATTTAGAATTGAGATACTGATAGTTGTAGAATAATCCATAAAAGGGTAAAACAATATTTGTTTTATAAGAGATTGAAATATTTTCTTTCAGTCATATCACCTGGAGATGGTGAGATTTTTTTCCAGAAGTTTAGAAACCATAGCACTTTAAGTGAGCATTCATGTCTCAATATTTTCGAAAAATATTTGACGGTCCAGTGTTGATCAGTATATTGTTACTAGGGTTAGGGCTTCGTTTGTCTCAATTGATGGACCCTCTTGTAGATACTGACTCTTTTCGCCAAAGCGCAACGGCTTCCATTGCAAGAAACTATTATGATTTTGGGTATAATCTGTTTCAGCCTCGAATCACTGGATGGGGTACAATCAATCAGCCTGGCTTGTGGCCCAATGAATTTCCACTCTATCCATATATCATATCAATTTTTTATAGCCTTTTCGGTATTCAAGAATGGTTTGGCAGGCTATTCACTGCCCTTTTTTCCATCATCGGTGCGCTCGCCCTCTTTCACATCGTCAAACCATTGGATAATGAAAACACAGCAAAATTTGCTGCATTATGGTTTTTGATTGCTCCGCAATCGATCTACCATTCCCGATGTTTTCACAGACATCCAGTGGCTATTGCGTTCATGTTAATTGGGATCGCACTTTACCTTTACTGGCTGCGCCGGCCTGACCAGTTCGTATATGGCTGCTTGATCGCCACTGCATCCATAGCATTGCTGTTGATGCCGCCATTGATTTTATTTGCATTGCCCTTTTTATTGCTTCACAGATTTTATCGTAATAGACATTGTTGGATGGATTGGAAATTTTTACTGGCCATATTTTGCATTTTAATTCCCCCTCTCCTTTGGTATAGCTGGGCCATTCAACAACCCCATTCCTATAGTTTAAATTCAAGTGGACGTGAAACATTTCGCAATTGGACCAGTTTGGCCTATTACGGGTATTGGTGGGAATATGATTTGCTTCGCAAAGTGTGGTGGGCATTGTGGCAATACACCCTTGGACCTATTGGATTGCTGCTCGGAACCTTAGGATTGTTCTTCTCTAGACAGCGATTTGCATTTTTACCATTGCTATGGGTGGGGATCATTCTGGTTTACTATATTATTGATGTTCATCCAATTGCTGTTGAAATGCATTATATCTATTTCTTTCTTATCTTGCCCCCACTTTCATGGGGGGCAGGCCGTTCTATGCAATATTTGTGGGAGCATACAAATGTGCCATCCATTTGTTTTGGAATGCCATTACGACTATTGCTTGTTTTTCTGATTGTTTTCGGCACATTATTTCATTGGGATAAAATGTTTCGAAAATGGTATCAAACCAAAAATCATTATTTGGAAGCCGCCCAAACCATTAAAACCAACACCAATCCTAGTCACCGTGTGATTATCGATGTATTCGATCCGGCGGTGATGTATTACTCGGAGAGATTGGGTTTGTGCAAAAGCCCACAGGATATCAATCTTGAAAAACTCCGTGAATGGGAGAGGGATGGAGCCACCCATTTGGCCATAATCAATCAAAGTCAATTTTTTCCAAAGATGGAGTTGCGCCATTATTTGAAAGAAACGGCAATTACAGTTGAGAAAAATGTTTTTATACGCTTTTACGAACTCAATTACAAAGCACGGCATCTTGTATCAGAAAATAGCGAAGAATTTGAACACAAGACAATCGAATTGCCCAATTTGCCTCCATCGGCGGAACCTATTGAGTTTGTTTATGTTGAAATGGATTCAAAACAACCACCTATATCTCCCCTATGGCAACAGAACACTCCATTCAATGAAATTGATTGGAAGAAATATGCCCAACAATTTATGATTTCAAGAGACGTTATAACCAAAGCTCAATGGTTCGCAGTAATGGATCAATCTCGATTGGACTCTCTTAGAGGGCTGAATCAACCTATCACCAATATAACATGGGATGAATGCCAGGTATTTGTTGACAAGTTGAATCAGCTAGAGATGGGTACTTTTCGTTTGCCCTATTTGGCAGAGTTGATGTACGTACACAAGCACTATATGGACACAGATGTTACACTCGATCATCCAAGCAAACCCAAAATGAATACAAAAAACCTGTTTTCTTTTCATCCTAATTTTCAAGAATGGTCCAAGAGCAAATGGCTGACGCCTTTAGGCAAACCCCGAAATGTGCCCAGCAATCCAGTTGTTTTGGCAGAACTGTTGTCGAGCTATGCTGTGTTTCAAATCGAGAATCAGGATCATTATTCAAAATCAACTTTTGAATTTAATATTCATGATACCAAGAATCATTCTTTGGGATTTAGAGTTGTGAAACTTATACCATAATTTACGATTTTTGATCGAATCGTCTGTCTTTCCATTCCTCAATTCTGGATATCGGAGGTGGATTGAAACCGCTAATTGTTTTCAAGATTATGTAGAATCGCTCAAGTTCAAAAACGGGTCCTCGAATGAGAAGTTTGATATCATTATAGTAACGCGCCAAATCTTCATCCTGGATTCTATTGTTCCCCGTCTGGATTGTTTCAATGTATCCAGCTGGAATTGGACGAGCGTAATGACCGGTTTTCCATGGGCCAGGTTTCATGGGCAATTTGGAGAGAAAAGCGTCTGAAAGGCTCAATGGATCGAGAATATATTTTTCTGACGTTTCTTTAACGTAAAAGCCATAACGGCCGATAGTGCTTTGTATTTCGACTTGTAGTGGAATTTTGTAGTCATTTAGTTCATTGCTCTTATGATTGCGTTTAAAATTGGATGGCCGATTCTTACCAAAAAGACCGAAATAGTTATTGTAATAATAGGCTCGGGCATCCAGAATTCCATTTGCGATTGTCATCGTTGTTTGATTCTTTGAATCTTGTTGCAAGGGAATTTGATCATACAGAATTGGATTGGGTGCGATCAATCCTATTGCGACTGCCACCGCGCTGGCAGTGAAAGGATAGAAACGCACCACAGGAAAATTTTCGATCAGCAAAAATAAAGCGAGTAAAAATGGAGCGGATGAGAATCGCCCCATCATCCAATCTCCACCAATCAATATGGTGTATAAAATATAGATTGAAATTCCAACGGCATATAAGAAACGTTGATTTTTATTTCTGATTGACGATAGTATCCCTACGACTATAACCAAAATGGTGAATGGATCAAAGAAAACAAGCAATAAATGGTACAAAAACCCCGTAATCATTAATTCATGAATAGGCAAACCACTAAAAGTTTTGGCATAGTAAGTGTTTGGAAAAAGAAACCCATAATACAAAATGGAAAATAGCTTCCAAATCCAAAAAGGGGATGAATAAAGTAGGATCGTTATGAATTTCTTATTTTTTACAGATTGATACAGAATGGGAAGCAATCTAGGAAGAATCAAGAGAAGTAAATCCATTCGGGTTAATAAGAGTAGACTGGTGATCAAAACAATATAAGACACATTAATTTTTTGATCGTTTTTTCCGTAGGTAAACCAGAAAAAATAACAGATTAATAAATGCGATAAACTGTTTTCCATACCGGAGGTTGAGTATTCTATAAATGCTTTAGAACTCAAAATCGCTGAGAGTGCGAATACCGATTTGGCTGTGCATCCAAAAATACGAAAAATTATGAGATAGACCGTAAAAAGTGAAATTACGACATTCAAGAAAAGAGTTGTGTAATAGGGGTCATGAGTGATGAAGTAAAAGGGGGTCAATACAAAAAGCCATAATGGGTGGGTAAAGGTTTGGACTCTTTCGATTCGATTCCAGGTCAAGCCATAGCCATGGATGAAATTGTCAATCGTTCGAAAGGTAATGAAAATATCATCGGTCAACCAGGCAGTTCTCACCAGTGTGATTCCAAATAAAACACACAAAACGAGAAGGATAGACTGAGTAACCTTTTGCGTGTCAAGTTTTTCCATTTCATTATTTGATGGCCATCATTGAATGTTGTAAGACGATCTGGCAAAAAGTAAATCCAGCATTTTGATGTACCACATCTTGGAGCGCAGGCGTCCC